>CAJAXK010000135.1 GCA_903946925.1 uncultured Bacteroidales bacterium
AGAGCCAGTAAAGTATATCAATAACAGCCAGTGCGGCAATAAATGGTAACCGGCTGGCATATTTCGGTAACTGATGGCCCCCAGCTATCAATATTATAGCAAGTATTCCTAAAATCAGTAAAGTGTATCTGACAAGGAGTGTTTTGGACTTTTGCATATCTTTTTGACTAAAAATGTATAAGGTTCGAATCATCAAACAAAAAGAAAGCTGTTCCTAATCCAACAGCTTTCTTTTTGTAACAAACCACTGACTTTGTGATTTCGTTCAAACCAAGGTTAAAATAACTGAAAATTGAGTACACTCCGACAAGTTTATTTTCGCCACTAAGGCACTAAATCTCTAAGTTCACAAAGCTTATAGTGCTTGATTAACAAATCTCTGTGTGCCTCTGTGTCCTCTGTGCCTCCGTGGTTTTCTTTTTTAAGGGTTTTCGGAGCGGACTCAAAATTGAATTTGGTAATTTTCGTTTTAAAGATGGTTATGAGCTGGCTTTCACATAATTGACCAAGCCTTTTGCCTTGAAAATACCTACCAATTTTTCAGGAAGAGGGGAGAAGGGATAAACAATTCCATTTATGGTAACTTTGCCTTGTTCAAAATCAATATCCACCACATCGCCTTGTTTATAAGCATCCACGGCTTCAGGAAGTAGGATTATCGGCAATCCCTGGTTTACTGAAGAGCGATAAAAAATTCGGTTTACGCTTTTACAGATTACTGCTTTGATACCAGCAAAAGCCAAACCTACCGAAGGATGCTCCCGCGAACTGCCACATCCGAAGTTTGCCCCGGCAACAATAATATCTCCTTCCTTTACCCTTTCAGCAAAACTATCATCAAAACCTTTGAAAAGGTGAGGCATTATTTTTTCGGCTTCCGAACTTTTTACACTGTATGTAAGGTTACCTGCAAACATCTGGTCGGTATTCAAATTATCAACATCGGCATAATTCCAGGTTCCTACTGCAAACCTATCGTCATTTGGGTTTATATCAACTGTTTTGCTTTGGGCTATGGTAAAAGGGTAAGTTTCTACATCGTTTTTTTCGCGGGGATCCGAAATTTCACCTTTCAAAGCCGAGTATGCTACCACGGCTGGGGATGCAAGGTAAATAAAGCTGGTTTTGTTGCCCATCCGTCCCTTGAAATTGCGGTTTGCTGTCGAAATAATGGTCATGTTATCGGCTGGTATTCCCTGGCCTGTCCCCAAACACGGGCCACAGGAAGGAGCCAACACGCTTGCGCCACTTTCCATGAAAAGCCTGATTAAACCTTCGTCCATGGCTTGCAGGTAAATTTTTTGGGATGCCGGAATGATTAGCAACTGGAAACCATCAGGGATTTTATTCCCTTTCAAAATCGTTGCAGCTTCACGCAAATCTTCAATCCGTCCGTTGGTACATGTGCCAATCATGGCTTGTTGCAGCTTTGTGCCCTTAACTTCCGACAAAGCCTTAACGTTATCAACATTATGTGGTGCGGCAACAACCGGAAATAATTCGCTTAAATTGATTGTGATTTCTTCTGCATAAACAGCATCTTCATCAGCCCAGATTCCTTCAATAGCAGAGCCTAAATGCTTTTTCAAAACATCATCTGCCGGAAAAACTGCATTTTTCGCACCCATTTCCGATGCGAGGTTGGCAATCGTCATCCTGTCGGAGATGGACAAGGTTTTTACACCTTCACCATGGTATTCAATTGACATATAATCGGCTCCGCTTGAACCTATCATGCCAATTATCCAGATAGACAAATCTTTGCCATAAACGCTTTCGGGTAATTTTCCGTTCAGGGTTATTTTAATCGAATCAGGCACACGGAACCAGGTTTCGCCCTGACGCCATAGTCCGGCTGTTTCGGTACGGTCAATACCGGCGGCAAAAGCATTAAAAGCACCGGCGGTGCATGTATGGCTATCGCTTCCAACAATAATCATATTGGGTTTAGCATAATCTCCCATAATCTGGTGGCAAATCCCTTTCCCAACATCGTGGAATTTCTTTATGCCTTGCTCTTTGACAATGTCGCGGATTTTCTGATAATCATTGGCAAGTTCGGCACTTGTAGGAGGTGCATTGTGATCGAGCACAATCAACAACTGATCTGCATCTTTTACTTTATCGCCACCCATTTTTTTAAAAGTATTGGCGATGCTTGCTGTGTTGTCGTGGGTTAAAATGATGTCGGGTCTGCGGAACACTATTGCACCTGCTTCGGCACCAAGGATTTTTTCAGCATAAGTCTTACCCATAATTAATGTAATTGTTTGTTTATATGAATGTTATAAAGTAGAAAACTGCAAAATCAGGAAAGGATTTCAAGATGTAAATTTCTAAAAAAGTTGCAATAAAAAAAGAAAAATAGTAATTGATTTTTCTATTAAAAATATGGCGAATTATTTTTAATTGTGAAGTGCTTTTTGCAAAATAATGGTTCTTGCGCAGCAACAATTTTACTCTCCGCAGTTGCGGCAAATTTCAATTTCAGAACGATTATTAAGCACTTTTTTAAGGAACGAACTGTTTATCTGGTTCTTCCACAGCATGTTCAAGGGTTCGGCCAACAAATTGCCAAACTGATGATCTGCATCTTTATCATAACAACAGGGTACTACTTTTCCATCCCATGTAACTACCAACGAACTCCAAATCCTGTGGCATCGGTTTTTAATTTTTTTTGCCACCACATAGGAACCATCAGGTAATTGGCTGTAACGGGATTTTTCGGCGAGCGTTGGAATAATCGAATTTTCAGGGTCGAAATTATAGACTTGTGCAGTTTTAATTGATATTTTGTCTGCCCCCGATCTTAAATAAAATTCGTTCATTTCTTTGATCTGGTGTTGGTTATGGCGCATTACAATAAACTGAAGTTCGATAAATGGGAATTTGGCTTTAGCTGACTTTCGGGCAGTGACCAACCTTTCGATGCCTTCTATAACTGTTTTCAAATTGCCTTTCACGCGGTATTTGCTATACGTTTCCTGATCAAGGCCATCCATTGAAATTATTAAACGATTAAGGCCGCTACTGATTATCCGGTTTACGTTTTCATCATTCAGGTAATGCCCGTTGGTAGAAGTTGCAACAAAAATCCTGCGTTTCCTTGCTGAGGTTACCATTTCGGTAAAATGTGGATTGAGCAGTGGTTCGCCTTGAAAATAGAGCGTGAGATAAATCAGGTTAGATGAGAGTTTATCAATAATTTGAGTGAAATTTAGTAAATCCAAGTTTCCTTTTGGACGAATAAGGGTTTGCATGCCAGTCGGGCATTCAGGACATCGAAGGTTACAGAAAGTTGTTGGCTCAATGGATGCTGCCCAAGGTTTACCCCAAAGTATTACCCTCCGGAAAATGCGGCTAAGAAGGAAACTTGTTTCGACTAAAAGAAAATTATACACCCTGCTTAAATTTAGCGAATTAAGCAGTTGACGGTAGTATTCCCAAATGTAAGATTTTCGCAATTTTAACTGATTTTGGCGGTAAGTTTTTGCACTACTTTGAATTGCTGCAAAAATTCACGGGCGATTACCCTAAGGACGGTGTAAACTGGTATGGCAAGCAACATGCCCAGCAAACCAGCCAGGCTTCCGCCAATGATAATAACAAAGAAAATTTCTAATGGGTGGGCTTTCACGCTTTTTGAATAGATCATAGGCACCAGAATATTGTTATCGATAAAATTAGCTATGAGAAGTACCCCTCCAAGTTTAGCTAAAACGGATATTAATTCGTTGTAGGCTCCTGCAGCAAGTGTTGAAGTAATGCCAAGCGTGAGGGCAATAATTGCACCGATTAAAGGACCAAGATAAGGGATTATATTCATCATGCCTCCAAAAAAACCAATAAGCAGGGCATTTTCAACACCAAAAATCCATAGCCCAACTGCAATTATCGACATTACACATAACACTTCCAGCAACACCCCGATAAAATAGCGCATCAAAAGGTTTTTAGAATCGGCAATTACTTTTCGGCTGGCATGATGTTTTTTTTCGGGCACAAAAAGCAAAATAGTATCCTCGAACATGTTTTCGTCTTTCATAAAAAAGAATGCAATAAAAAGCACCGAAAACATTCCCACAAAAAACGAACCGGCAGCACTGAAAATCCCATTCAGGATATTGGAAACGCTGCCTGCATTAACAACTGATTTCGCTTTGAGTACAATAAATTCATGGATTGATTGCTTGGGAGGGATTACACCCAACTCGTGCAGGTTATCGCCGAGCCAAAGCAATGGGCCTTGAAAGTTCTGTGCCAAAAGCCCTGTATCAATTTTGGAAATGGTGGTTGCCTGTTGAACTATCAAGGGTACAAAAATGGCAACCAACCCAACAAAAACCAACACAATTGTGAGCAAAGCAAACAAAGCACTCATTGAATGTGGCAGGTGCATTTTCTTGAAATGAATGGTACTGAAAAAACGGACTAAGGGATGTCCGATAAAGGAAAGGATTGCGGCAAAAAGAATCCAAACCAAAAGAAATGAGAAACGCCACAACATAAACGCTACTACAACTAAAACCAGGACATACGAAACATATTTGGAAAATTGCCGGAATGTAAACTGATTTTGCATAGTATTGTTTTTTTTGAAATGATGGTAAACCTGAATGCAAATATATGAACTTAAACAAATCAAACATGAAAGTAGAAGTGCTTAAAGTAATAGCTTTTAAGTGTTTATAAACGCAACAAACGAGTGTGTTCCTTTAGCTATTTCTTTTCTAATCAACTACTTCGTGTTTGGAAAAACGAAAGGAAGTGGCTACTCCCTTTACACAACTATTATATAAACCTAATCTTCACAAACCATTCACTATTAACTATTTCCATTGTTCCATTTACATTAAACGGGATAAATTATCGCACATTTTCTTTTATTTAGGGCCGTTGATTTTTTGCTATCGCAAGTAATCTAACATGACTAAAAGGTGCAACAATTTACAGCGTTTTGAGAATAGAATTCTTAAAATCTGAGATAAAAAGCAGAAGTCAGATTTTGGTATTCTATACTATGCACGCCTTTTTGAGCATAAATGCAAAGTTCATCTTCGACAATTTCTTGAATTTTCTCGTTGGTAAAGGTTACCATTGCCCGGTGCGGAGGATGGTTAGGTGAACTTTTGACCAATGTTATCCGAACAGGAAAAAGTGAAAATTTTTCGGATGAAATTTTCCATTTCCCCAGTGCATCGTGTGGAAATATAAAACTTGCTTTGCCATTGCTTGTTAGTAAGTTAGCAACGCCGTTAAGCAACTCATCAATGGGTAAACTATCGTTATGCCGGGCAAAATTTCTTGCTTCCGTACTGGCTTTTAACGATTTACTGAAAAACGGCGGATTACAAATAATTAAACTGTATTTGTTATGAGATGCTTTGGCAAATTCCTGAAAAGAAGTTTGATGTACCGATATCCGATTTTTCCATGGACTTAAAATCGCATTTTCCTTAGCCAGAGCTGCTGCTTCAGGGTCAATTTCCAATGCATCAATAAAAGTTTTGCTTATCCGCTGAGCCAACATTAATGATAAAATTCCGCTACCTGTACCAATATCAAGAATCCTCGTTTCGTTCTCACATCTGGTCCACGCACCTAACAGTACTGCATCTGTACCAATTTTCATGGCAGCACCAGAATCTTCAATGCTGAATTTTTTGAAATGGAACATCTTTTAGGCACATAAAGCATTAGTTACAAATCCGCAATTCCGCAATCGTTAATCCTCAATCGAAGATGGTTATTGGTTATTGGGTTAATGGTTATTGTCTCCAATCTGCAATCTGCAATCCGAAATC
>CAJAXK010000136.1 GCA_903946925.1 uncultured Bacteroidales bacterium
AATCCCTGCAAAAGGGCTAACATGAGTTGGTATTTTATGTAATTTCATCCCGAAAAAGTTACCGTTTCTACTTTTTTTGTTTGGTAGCACTAAAGTAGGTGATCTTTTTCAACCCTCAATACATTGTGTATATTATTTATACACAATGTTTTAGGTGGGTTTGTTAATAACTTCCTTGCGGATTTAAGGTGATTATAAATAGTGATGCTTATCCCATTTTGTAAGCAGATTTTCCAAAGCCAAATATCTTTACAATATGAAGAAAACTATTCCATAGCTTTTTCAACACATTGCCAGAGTTTATCCGCAGTTTGTTGCCACGAAAATTTTTGTCTTTGCTCCCTTCCTGCAACGATCAGATTTTGCCTGTAACTATCGTCAGATGCGATTTTTAACATGGCATCCGAAATAGATCCAACCGAGAACGGATCAACCAAAATTGCTGCATTACCGGCAACTTCAGGCATGGATGTTACATTGGAAGTTATAACGGGTGTGTCGCAATGAAAAGCTTCCAAAATGGGAATGCCGAATCCTTCAAAGTAAGAAACATACGTTAGCGCCAATGCCGAGGCCATCAAATCGGCTAATTCTTCGTCGGTAACGCGTCCGGTAAATATTACATCGTCCTTGTATTCCAGGCCTTCATAAGCAAGGCGGATTTCGTCGGTCCACCACATTCGGGCACCGGCTAAAACCAGCTTTATGCCCTTTGTGTCCTTTCTTTTAAACTCATCGAATGCCTTGAAAAGGTTAACTAAGTTTTTGCGTGGATGCAAAGTGCCGACGAAGAAAAAGTATTCGTGGCCTTGCGAAAACTTTAACCTTGTTTGTTGTTTATTGTCAATATCTAAAGGTTTAAAAATGGTGCCTGCACCATTGTAAACCACATCAATTTTTTCGGGGGCAATATGGTATTTATCAACAATATCCTGCTTCGAGAATTCGGAAACTGTAGCTAACCGGCTGGCTTTGTGGGCAAACCTCGGGAACATTCCCAAAAAGTACCTTCTCACCAAGAAGGGAATATCCTCCGGGAAATGCTCAAAATTAATATCGTGCATAACCCCAACCGATTTTACGTTGGTTGTCAACGACAAAAAACCATCGGGCGAAAGAAAAATATCAGGTTTTGTTTTCAGGAAACTTAGCGGTATGGAAGCCTCGAACCAGGCGAGGAACAGGAATGGATGCCGTGCCGGAGGAAAAAGCACGACAGGGCTGATATTGGAATTGTAAATAAAACGTTCGTTAAATTTCCTGTCGAAGTAAAAAATAAACTGATGTTCAGGATGTTGTGATGTAATTATCCGCAAGGTTTCATCGGCAAACCGGCCAATCCCATCCAATCGCCCATCTAATAAAAGCCTTGTGTTTACAGCAATTTTCAATTTACAGTCTTTTCGGTAAGTGTATTCATTATACTTACGCAAACTTATGAAAATAATTGCTTATTGTTAGGCCGGATTTGGATTTTATATTCTGATTTAGGTTTGCTGCTAATTTAGTCAGAAGTCAGAAAAAAGTGTCGGTAGTAAGGTTTGGTACTAAATACGGATGGATGAAATGCGCTATTTTGCTATATGTTAATTATTTCATAAATCCATCTTTGGGTATAACTATTAACAACTATACTTGTTTTATTTTTTCGAGAGTTAACCATTTTTCGGCCCTACCGGCTTGCATCTCCAATTGCTTTCAACACTAATTGATTAATTACAACTAGATACTCTTAGTTGTCCGTAGTTATTACTCCCGATTCCCCCCTTTCCCCTTAATCAAAAATTTGGTAAATGCATTAAAATCGAAAAATACATTCAAAAACACCTAAATTGACCAGATAAACCAAGTACAACAATCACCTTAATCATCTAAACCCTTTCTATGAACCGAACTCTACAAATTTTTATAGTGCTGATTATTTGTTCGGCTTTCATGAGCATAAAAGCACAGAAGTCACCCAATACAAATTCAAACGATTACTATTATTATTGGAACAAACGCATAGACCTTAAACCGCGTACCGACCGTGTACTGGTAATTTTCAAGGAGGGCGCGATTTCGGATAATGCGCAACAAAGCGTTTTGGTTTCTGCTGTGCAAAGCCTAAGCGATAATGTAAACAAAATAGACCAAAACACATGGATGATTAAAACACCGGATATTAAATCAGTATCCGAAGCTGAATCATTTATACAATCTTTAGCAGGTAAAAGTGCTGATATAAAACTTGTTAGCAAAGTTTATTTTGGCGAATCCGGTTCTGTAATCCAGTATCCAACGGATGAGGTTATAGTAAAACTTAGGAATTTGAGCGACAAACCACTCCTTGAGGCCCTGAACCAGAAAAACAAAGCCTATATCGTAAGCAATGTGAGCAGCAATAAAGGTTTCCTCATAAAAACAAATAATACCAGCAAACTGAGCGGACTTCAACTTGCTGAGCTTTATCGCAAAGCAGGCATATTTGAGTTTGTGGAACCCAATTTTGGTTATGCCGAGTGGTCGCTGCTTCATTATGCAGCTAACGATCCATTATTTACGAGCCAATGGGCATTAAAAAACACAGCACAGGCGGTTACAACCGGTGGGTTTACAACTTATGGGGATGTGGTTACTACAAACGGGCTTGTTGGTGCAGATATGGATGTGGCAACCGCGTGGGACTTCACAAAAGGAAATGCGTCCATACTTGTTGGTATTGTTGACACTGGCATCGACTCATTGCATGCAGATCTTGCCGGTAAATTGGTATTAGGTTTTGATGCCACAACAAACAAATATGGTGCAAGCATTGACCCTTACGGGCATGGTACCCAATGCGCAGGTTTGATTGGTGCCGTAATGGACAACAATATTGGTGTTGCCGGAGTAGCACCTTTAACCAAACTGATGAATATCAGGATTTTCAACTCAAGCGGTACTACAAGCAGCGCTAATATTCTCAGAGGTCTTGATACTGCATTTGCTAAAAAAGTTGACTTGTTGAGCAATAGCTGGGGTGGCGGTACCCCATCGGCAGCACAAGAAAATTCGTTTAATAACCACATCCTGAATGGGAGGAACGGATTGGGGGCGATTTGCCTGGCATCGAGTGGGAACAATTCGCGAAACCCATCCGATTATCCTGCTGCTTACGACAAAATGGTAAGTGTGGGCGCTTCGACCCAACAGGATATAAAAAAATCGCCAGGAACCGGCAATCAGGCATGGTGGGGAGGGAATTATGGCGAATTAAGCTCAACTTCATACTTGGCTTTTGTTGCACCAACAGTTTGTTATACCACGGCTTCGGGAGGTGGATATAATGCCACCTTTAACGGTACCTCTGCTGCATGTCCCAACGCTGCGGGTGTTGCGGCGCTCGTGTTGGCTGTAAACCCGGCTCTTACTTCAGCACAGGTTTACGAAATTATGGCTCGGGGCGCCGATAAAATTGATAATGTAGCTTACAATAAGTCAAAAGCGTATGGGATGTGGAACGATTACTATGGTTATGGCAGATTGAATGCCTACCACTCCGTAAGGCTTGCCGCCGCAGCCGATGTTACACCTCCAACCATTGTTCACCAAAATATTAAATCACATTCAAGTACTTACCCTACAACAATTGCGGCTACCATTATTGATCAGGATGGAACTGCTGTACCGGCAACGAGCAGCAATAAGCCGATCTTGTTCTACAGGCACAAATTAAACGGAGGTGTTTGGAGCGGTTTCGATTCGGCCGGCGCGGTAAGCAATTCAGGTTCTGTGTTCAACTTTAAAATACCAGGGTTTGGGCATGGTACAGAAGTCCAATATTATTTTAGGGCCAAGGACGCTTCTGGTAATGAAACCACATTCCCGAAACATGCCCAATCGCTGAACCCGTACACCTTGTGTTTTTATGCCATCGGCCAAATGGTAAGTTACAGCGCAAAAATAGGTGCCTGGAACTTTGACAATGCATATAGTAATTCCCCGGTAATTACAGTTCCAAATACATTCAATAAACCCTTGGTTGACCTGAGCGTGCAGGTTTATTTGCGGCACACTTGGTTAAACGACCTTACGTTCATTACTTTGTGGTCCCCTGAGGCAGATGCAGGAAACAACCGTAAAGCAATCTGGGGACAAAATTACCGATCCAGTAATCAAACAACCTTTGGGGGAATAAAAGGCTCATTGGTTAGTGACAGTGCCACCTCTTTTTGGAAAAATGGTTATCTGACATCCGGACTTTGGACCGGTGGCAATTACAAACCCGACCATCCTTTTCAAGGTCTGATGGGAATCAATATGGATGGTAACTGGAAATTCACAGGCAGGGATATAGCAGGGCCTGATATAACAAATTTTGATAGTATTAGGCTAAATCTTACAGGGCTCGATGATATTTTGTCAGCCTGTGCAAGGCACGATACGCCTAATGACACTATTGCCTTCTTCCTTTCGAACACATCACCATGCCAGAAAGATTTTTATATAAAAAGTACTGGAAATACGGATCTTTCCATAGCAGGTTTTTCGATTAGCGGTGATTTTCCATCCAAATTCACCCTGCTTAACACACCTGCTAGTACAGTGGCACCGGGCGATAGCAGCCTTTATTCTTTAGCTTTTAACCCTTTGCCTTTGTTGCCAGGTGGCAATCCTGTGGTTGGTGAAAATGCAGTGCTTACCATTTTTACCAACGACCCATCAAAAGCAAATTTCAGGGTTTCGTTGCAGAATGGGGATTCGGTATTTTGTATAAACCCTGTAAATTCGGGTACAATTTCATCCGCACAAAGCGGCTGTAGCCTTTTTGACGCTTTGGAAATTACGGTTACTGACCCAACCGGGAATGATGGCATCCTCGAATATCAATGGCAGGCCTCAACCGATAGCATTTCCTTTGCAAACCTTAGCACAGGCACTTATACCGCAACCACTTACGACCCAGATCCGCTTACGGTTTCAACCTGGTACAGACGGCTTGTAAAAGTTACATGTGAAAGTGCATGGACAAGTTCGGATACGGTAAAAATTACAGTAAACCAATTACCAATTGCAACAGCTGGTGTGGCTGCAAATATTAGTTGTTTTGGCGGAAATACCGGAGCAGTGGATGTGTCGGTTTCAGGTGGTCAAACGGCCTATTCTTACGCATGGTCAAGCAATCCTGTACAAACTGCTTCGGCAGCAACTGGGCTTTCAGCCGGCATTTACACTGTAACAGTTTCGGATGCAAATGAATGCACGGCCACTTCATCAGCCATTATAAGCCAGCCTGACGAATTAACAGCTTCAGCTTCTGTTGTTGCAAATGTAAGCATTTACGAAGGCTCAGATGGTTCGGTAAGCGTTTCGTCAGGTGGTGGCTCAACCCCATATTCTTATATATGGTCATGCAATCCTGCACAAACCACTCAAACAGCCATAGGATTGACAACAGGTACCTATTGGGTAACTGTTACAGATGCGAATTCCTGTTCTGCAACTTCAAGTATTTTAGTTACTCAACCCACCCCTCCAGGCGTTCAGGTTATAAATGTTCTTGTTACTTCTGTTGGAAATACCCAGGCCACAATAGACTGGACGCGCGGAAACAGCGATGGTTGCACCGTGTTTATTATGGCAGGCAATACCGGCACTGCGCTTCCTGCAAACAATGTATCATACCCACCAAATTCTGTTTTTGGAACTTCGACCTCACAGGTTGGCATATCTGACTGGTATTGCGTTTACGATGGAACCGGAACACATGTTACGGTTACAGGTTTGCTTCCATTGACCGAGTACCGTGTGCATATTTGCGAATACAAATTGGGTTCAAAAACGTATATTATAAGCAGTTCGACAAACAACCCTTCAAACTTTACAACTTTTAGTTCGATTTCTGCAATTGCATCAGTAATCAGTAATGTTAGTTGCTTTGGATATAATGATGGGTCGGTCACAGTTTCTGTTTCAGGTGGCAACCCGCCTTATTCCTATCTTTGGTCAAGTGTTCCAGCCCAATCTGCCCAATCTGCAACAGGTCTTTCGGCTGGCAATTACACTGTAACTGTTACCGATGGGTCTTCAATAAGC
Source organism: uncultured Bacteroidales bacterium (assembly GCA_903946925.1). Lineage (GTDB taxonomy): Bacteria > Bacteroidota > Bacteroidia > Bacteroidales > UBA4417 > UBA4417. Next base: position 6,058 of record CAJAXK010000136.1, read on the forward strand.
AAAACAGCATCAGTTTCGATAACACAGCCAATCCAATGGTGGCCTGAGCTAAACGGGCCAACACCTGTTTGCCAAAACTCCACAGGCAATGTTTATACCACCGACTTGGATATGTCGGATTATACTTGGCTTGTTTCTGCTGGTGGAACTATAACTTCTGGCGGGACAGGCACTGATAATACCGTTACCATTACTTGGACTGGCTTCGGGCCACAAACCGTGAGCGTGAACTATACAAACCCGGCAGGTTGTGTTTCCGCTGCACCGAAAGTGAAAAATGTTATGGTAAATATTGCACCAACACCAGTAATTTCGGGTGATGACAATGTTACGCAGAGTCAAGTTGTCACATACTCCACGACTTACAATGCAGGTCATACTTATTCCTGGAATGCCAGCCATGGTAACCCCGAAATTTGCTTCCCATACCGCAATTGCCTGACGCTAACCTGGGATTTCCCATGTGGCATTATAAACCCGGGCTATGTAAGGGTTACGGAAACCAATACATCAACGGGTTGCTCCACAACGGTTACGAAGTGGATTACGATTTCACAGTAAACTAACTATTGCCACTATTCACGAGGTAACTAAATAATCCACCCCGTGAAAACAAAGTGTCGGGGCGACTTTAAGTCACCCCGACACTTTGCTGTTAAAAAATCAAACAGTAGCCTTATTTCGCCAATATTTATGGGGTGGCCCCAATAATCCGCCCCGTTAACAACACCTTTTTGGTACGGGCTACTTTCGTATGCTTCTCTTCCTTCGTTTTGCTTGATGCTTGAAAAATTATAAACAATTGCCAGTTATTAAATGTGGAGCAACTATTCAGCGCCTAAGTAATGAGTGCCTAAAATGCCTAAAGTTCCTATCTAATTTCAACCGCTTTAATAACCAAGCACTTACATTCATATAGTTTATTGCAATTGCAAATTATGGACGCCGCAATTTTCTGTATTTAAAGGATAAAATGTATTAGTGGCCTTAACTTTAGGCACTTTAGGCATTTTAGGCACATTAAGTACTCATGCAACATGAATATCCCTTAGGATGAATACTTACAATGTAGATATGTTGGCAGTTCAATGAATACTTTCATCACAATCCCCATTCAAAACAAAGTTTAATGAACCCACCTGCTTTTTCCTAACTTTGCTCACCATGAAAATGCTTGATGTTATGAAAAACCTTAAAAAAGCTTCTTCGATTTTTATCATTTGCTATTTGATTTTTTTTACGGTGTTCATGCCCTCCTGCAACAGAACAGAACAATCTAATCAGGCAAAAATCAGCGACCAAAAAGCCTTTGACCAGGCATTTTCCAAAGCAGACTTTTATGAATACAATAATCCTGACAGTGCCCTGATTTTGACCAACAAAGCATTGGATCTGATGCAAAATCTGCGGTTTAAAAGCAACGATACCTTGTTCTCGTTGTTCGAAATTAAAGCAAATGCATATAGCAGTACAGGTATGCCCGATTCGGCTATTGCTGTCTGGGAAAAACTTCGTTTGATTGCAATCAACAAATCCGACAGCACCCTGCAGGCTGATGCGGCATTGCGTGCTGGTGAAATTGCCTTGAATCAGTCGAATATAAATTATGCCGAAAAGTTCCTTCTCGAAGCCATCGCACTTTACGAAAAAAAACTGGATACATTAGGAATGGGTATCGCATACCGAACCTATGGAAGTCTTTTGACTACAAAAGAAGACTATAAACAAGCACAATTTTACGGGTTGAAAGCCTACGATATTTTCCAAAGTCTCAATAGACTGCGCGATTTGAGCAGCGTATGTATCAATATTGGCAACGTGTTCAATGCAACAGGAAGCAGGGCCGAAGAGCTTGAGTATAACCGGAAAGCAATCAGCTTTGCCTCTCAGGCTTATGATACGGCCAACCTTATTTCAGTACTTAACAATATGGGCATATACTACAAGAAATCGATACCCGACAGTGCAATCTGGTATTACCAGAAAGCTTTATCCCTGAGTCCCCCAAATAAACCATCCTCAGATGTGCTGCAACTGAAATACAATATGGCAAACCTATATTACCGAAAAAATGATTTACAGAAAGCCCTCAGCATTTATGAACAAATATTGGAAATAAGCAAATCGGAAAGCATTTACATTGGCACTATAATGGCTTCTTTAGGGATTTCTTCGGTATATGTAAAATCAGGGGATTTTCAAAAATCGTTTCAAACATTAAAAAGTGCTGAACGGCTTGCCGATTCTATCGGTGATGTTTCATTGAGGATGACGGTGATGGATGCATGGAAGGAGCATTACCAGCAACAAGGCAACTACAAAGAAGCTTATCATTTGCTTAGCATGATCAAATCGCAGCAGGATTCAACGCTTAACATCGAAAAACAGGTGGCTATACATGAAATGGAAAAGGTTTTGCAGACCCAGAAAAAAGAGGCTGAAAACCAAAGACTTAATGCGGAGGTTGATAGTCAAAACAAAGATTTGAGATACCGTTTTTATATCATCTTATTGTTGATCCTGGTGGCATTGCTTTCCATATTCTTTTCATGGAAAGGTTACAGCCTTTACCGCGAGCGTAGTTACGCTTACAACGTGCTGATGAAAAAATATTCGGACGAAAAGGAGCATATTGAAGGAAAGGCTGATTCTCAGCAATCTGTTAGTGAAGCACAAAGCCCACAAACGGCTCCTCGGGGTACCGATCCTCTTACTGAACAGCTTATACATTATTTTAGCTCCGAAAAGCCCTACCTCGATCCAAAACTAAAAGTGGACGATGTTGCCGCAAAGCTTAAAACTTCTCAGAAAGCTATTGCCTTTGCCTTAAAACAACACAAAAATACCAATTTTAACACCTTTACAAACCAGTACAGGGTTGATGAGGCGAAACGAATATTGCAGAATACCAGCACTGATTTCAATAAAATTGAACCCATTGTTTCAGATGCCGGTTTTGGTTCTAAATCAAGCTTTTACGCGGTTTTCGAACAGTTTACGGGTGTTAAGCCCAGTTATTACCGGAAATATATAGTCAACATGAAAGTTGAATCGGAGGAATAAATTAGTAATAACTATATTATTCAATAACAGTATATTATAAAAAAAAGTTCAGAATCTCGCCAGCGTTTTGCGGAATTCTGGATATGGTTTATGTAAACCTTCCATGCATTTTATGGTTAGTTAAGATATTTTTACAAAAAATAATGGCATTTCAATAATCACCAACATCAAACTTTAAGTCGAATGGGTTTAATTGAAATGTAGTTCAAAAGTCCACAAATTTAAGTTCAACTCAAAAACCCCACATGAAATAGCCATGAGCCAAAAATTTTGCTCACAAACCGGGAAGATTATTCTCATGGCGTATTCCATCTGACCCGAAAAAAATAAAAAATATACAGATGGGAAAATTTACACAAATCACAATTATGATGCTACTCCTCTTTGGAAGCATAAAGCTATCAGCCGTAACTTAGGCTGTTGGGGCAATTAGCAATCAAAATTCAAAAATTAGGTTGAACCATGGTTGATTAATTTTTTGATTAATTCTACTTTACCATAATAAAATTCAAACCACAATAGGCACAGTAGGTCACAGTAGAAATTCAGTTTTTCAACATTAATGTTGATTTTTCAACTTCTCAAATACCGTTAGGTGCATGTTTTCTGCGCTTTAGAATTAAAGACACTTGCTTTTTTTATTTCTATGTGCCCTATTGTGTCTATTGTGGTTCAAAATCTTTGTACAGTTTAGTAAAGTAGAAGTAGCGAATAATTTAAAGAATTCGAAACCAATAACCAATAACCTAAAATCCTAACACCCTAACACCCTAACACCCTAACAGCCAAGAACCATAAAAACAATATCCAACCAAGGCGATAATCATATTCACAAAATAAAAAAAGCAATCCCTTTCAAGCCCTTTGCTCCTTCTTCAAAACCGACGATTTAAAATCGCTTAACGATAATCCGGTAAAGGCCATTACCGAGCGTTTCATCGAATTTAAAGAGCCAAAACCACAATTCGTAAAGTGACGCAATAAGATGAAATCGGGATTTTCAAGAATTAACCGCTCTAACTCTTTAATCCGGAACCCATTCACAAATGCACAGAAGTTTTGATTGAATTTCTGGTTGATGACTGTTGAAATATATGTGCGGTTCGATCCGATTGTTTTAGCCAAATCCTGTATAGTCAAATCGCATCTGCGGTACATTTTATTTTCAGTAAATTCCACTAAAATTTTATTGAGAACGGCATCCTGGTCAAATTCCTGTATTTTATGGTTCGAAATGAGTTTTTGCGAAGGTCTTATATCGTTAGTATGCTCCAAATCAGGATTGATCACCTTTTGCCAGGCCCCCATCCTACCTATCAGGTAAAAAGCAACCGTTAAGGATGACCATCCAAGAAAAATCATAACATCGGCCGACATTAAAAAAGACCGTCCAATTAAAACAAGCACAAGTGTAACAACGCCAGGTGCCAGAATGGACAAATTCAACATTTTAGCGTACTTGGTTTGGGCATCCCGCACATTGGAATAAAACTGCACAGCCCTGTCAGCATTTCTATTGATAAGTATATGGTTGGCAGCCACATAATAGATTGCCTGAACAAAAAAAGTGATTTTAATCACCATGCGCGTAAAGTGCAGGAAACGAACTGACGGGATTGAAGGGCTAATGGTTTTATCAAAAAGCCATGCCTTGTATTCCGGCAATGACGAATTGAAAACGGCTACCACGTAAACAATTGTAAACAGTGCCGGAATGATATTAAGTTGTATTAGTTTTTTATATGAAATTTCATCGTCAACCGTAAGCAACCTGAAATAAATATGGTATAATGGGAAAACCAACAGCCCAAAAAACTGAAGTGGCAGGTCAAAATAAACAAACAAATCGGGGAATGGTGCAAAATACAAAAAGTGGCAGAACATAAGCAAAGCCGGCACCAACATAAATACCGAAAGGTATCTGCGGGAAACATGATGGCCTTTATTGCCGATCATCAGGGACACTGCCCAGAACAACGACATAAAAACCGGTGCCAATAAAATTACAATCCGTACCATTTGCTGAAAAGTATATGTATAATGGGTAAAGTTTTGAATACCCAAATTCAAAAGTGCCTAAAGTTGTGTGCGCCTAAAGTGCCTAAAATTACTTGCTGAATTCATTTGCTTTAATACCATGTGCTCACATTCACACAGGATGACGGGGTTTTTAATTTTTGGATTTGATATTAGCAGCATCTTGCTGTATTTTAAGTATAAAAGGCATTTGCTTCATTAACTCCAGGCACTCCAGGCACTCCAGGCACTCCAGGCACTTTAAGTACTCAAGGCACTTTAGGCACTCTAGGCACTCTAAAACCACAAAAAAATTAGCCTTGTGAACACTTACACCGACAAAAATAACCAAATATTTTAAAAATGTACGTTTTGGACGAAAAGTATGTAAACGAGGGACGAAACGATGGATATTTGAGACGAAAGTTTGTACGTTTTGGATGAAAGTTTGTACGTTTTGGACGGCATTATATACAATTCGCCTTTATTTTTGCTTTTGATAAATATTATTTTCCATAAATGAACCAGATTGCCATGTGCAAAGGAAGAATTTAGGCGGAAAATAAAAAAGGCCTTGAGCAATTTGAAAAAAAAGTATCGAAATCTTGTTACTAACTTAATTTTACGAATGATGAAAAAGTACATCTACAAACTTCTGGGCATTTTGCTTGGGTTACTTATTTGCGGCAGCCTGACGGCAAACAACATCACGGTGAGCAACACAAAGCTTACCGGACAAAACACAACCGATGACTACACCCTCGTGCAGTTCGACCTCACCTGGGAAAACTCCTGGCGAACCTCTTCGGCACCCAACAACTGGGATGCAGCTTGGGTATTTGTGAAATACCGCGTGGGCAGTGGCGACTGGCAACATGCCACCCTTAATTCCACTGGCCATAGCGGAGGTTCAGGAACAGGAACGACCATTACACCTGCATCAGACGGCACAGGAGCATTTATCTACCGCTCCACCGATGGCACAGGCACATTTTCCATTACCGGAGCCCAGCTACGCTGGAACTACGGCGCCAACAGCGTAGCCGATAATGCCACGGTGGATATAAAAGTGTTTGCCATCGAAATGGTGTATGTGCCGCAAGGGGCTTTCACTGTTGGAAGTGGCGGAACGGAAAGCGGGAGTTTTACCAATGGCTCATGGACTTCAGGCGTTACAATTCCGCTTTCCATCTCTTCTGAAAACTCACTTACAATTGAACAATCTGCGGGCAACCTGTGGGGAACTTCTTCATCAGGCAATAATTCCATAGGCGGTACCGGAATCTTGCCCGCTGCTTTTCCCAAAGGCTTCTCTGCCTTCTACTGCATGAAATACGAGATCAGCCAGCAGCAGTATGTGGTTTTTTTGAATACGCTCACCCAAACACAAGCCAATAACCGCAAATACACTGGATCTTCTTATCGCAATGCCATTACAGGCACTAGTGTAGGAAGTTACGCTACCACTAAACCTTATGTAGCCTACAACTACCTGAGCTGGACGGATGGCGCTGCCTATATGGACTGGTCAGGTCTGCGGCCGATGACCGAGCTTGAGTTTGAGAAAGCCTGCCGGGGCACAGTAGCGCCGGTGGCCAACGAGTTCGCCTGGGGAACTGCTTCCGTTGCAGGCAGCGCTTATACTTTAAGCAATAGTGGGCAAAATACCGAAGGGATTGCCACTAATTACAGTACCTCTGCCGGCAATGCAAGTTATAGTGAAACTGATGGAAGTATTGATGGCCCCTTGCGGGTAGGGATATTTGCAGGGCACGCTTCCAATACCGGCCGCATAACTGCAGGCGCAAGCTATTATGGCATTATGGAGTTGAGCGGCAACTTGTATGAGCGCCCGGTAACGGTTGGCAATGCCACAGGTCGCGCCTTTACCGGAGTGCACGGCAACGGCGCTTTAAGCGCCAATGGACATGCCAACGAAACGGCCTGGCCGGGACTTACCAGCGGTGAGGTAATCTACGCCACCGGGTCCGGCTGTCGGGGCGGCGTTTGGTTCTATGATGCAGCGTACTTGCGGGCATCCGACCGCTCCTACGCTGCAGACACGTTCTCCTCTCGGAACGGCACCGGCGGGTTCCGCGGGGTTCGGGTGGTTCCTGAGCTGATGGAGCCATAGCCTGCCATAGGGATTGCGTTGGGGGATTTTTTAATGTAATAATTGATAAGTAAAACAAAATGAGTTCATTAATCAACAAAAACAAAATAAGTATGAAAAAGAAATTACGTGTATTGCTTTGGGTAGCTCTTACACTAATGCTGTATGCCGGCAAGGTTGCAGCAAATAATATTACAGTAAGCAACATTAGCCTCACTTCTCCAAACACCACTGATGACTACGTGATGGTGCAATTTGATATAAGCTGGGAAAACTCCTGGCGCTTCAGCGGCGGCCCCGCCAACTGGGATGCCGCATGGGTGTTTGTGAAATACCGCGTGGGCACCGGCGACTGGCAACAGGCCTGGCTGAACAACACCGGCCACACAGGCACCGCTGCCACAATTAACGCCGGCCTGCGTACTCCCGGCACTGCCTTTAACGCTGCCACCAACCCTGGGATTGGAGCATTTATCTACCGCTCCGCCGATGGCACGGGCACATTTTCCATTACCGGTGCCCAGCTCCGCTGGAACTACGGCGCCAACAGCGTGGCCGATAATGCCACCGTTGATGTTAAGGTGTTTGCTGTTGAAATGGTGTATGTGCCGGAGGGAAGTTTTTATGTTGGCAGCGGAGGAACAGAAAGCGGAAGTTTTACCAATGGCTCCTGGGTGTCGGGCGCCACAATACCATTATTAATAGCTTCTGAAGGTGCTTTAGGCATCGACAACGCTGCCGGAAAATTATGGGGTACTACTAATACCATAGGAAATGTAGCCGGTGATGCAGAAGCTACACTTGCTGCCGCTTTCCCAAAAGGCTACGCCGGTTTTTACTGCCAGAAATACGAAATCACCCAGCAGCAGTATGTTGATTTTTTGAATACGCTCACTGTCACCCAGGCGGCAAACCGCTATTCAAACAGCAGCACCGGTGACCGCTATGGCATTACAGCTGCAGGAGGGGTTTACAGCACTACCAATCCCTTTGTAGCCTGCAACTACCTTAGTTGGATGGATGGCGCTGCCTATAGCGATTGGGCAGGGTTGAGGCCGATGACCGAGCTGGAGTATGAAAAAGCTTGCAGGGGAACAGTCTTGCCGGTAGCTAATGAGTATGCCTGGGGCAATACCACCGCCACCGCTGCCAACGACATAACCAATCCGGGCGCCAGCAACGAAACCACCAATACCCCCGGCGCTAATTCAGTGTTTGGTGCTCAGACCAATGTACTAGGACCGATGCGGGTGGGAGTTTTTGCCAAAAGCGCTACTACGCGCTCCCAGTCCGGCACAAGCTATTATGGCATTATGGAGCTGAGCGGCAATTTGTGGGAAAAATCGGTTACTGTTGGCAATGCCACCGGCCGTGCCTTTACCGGAGTGCATGGTGATGGCGTTTTAAGCACCTCTGGCTACGCCAACGAAACCGCCTGGCCGGGACTGACCAGCGGTGAGGTAACCGGCGGTACCGGGACTGGTATGCGGGGCTGTGCCTGGAACTTTCCTGCAAGTAACATGCGGGTTTCCGACCGCAACTTAGCTGCCATGGTGGACAACTCACGGACCAGCCTCAGAGGTTTTCGTGCGGTTCGGGTTCCTTAGGCTGGTGATCCCTGAGCTTGTCGAAGGGCCTGCCTTGAGGGATATAGGTTCTTGCCCTTGGGGTTTTTAAAATGAAAAAAATAATTAATACTACAAATAAAATATAATATGAACACAAGACTACGCATATTCATACTATTGGCGCTAATGCTGGCTGGCCTGGCAGCAAGCGCACAGTACACCGGTGGCAATGGCCGCGGCGATTACATGAACCAAAGCGGAACCATGGTGCTCAGCGGCTTCGATGCCATGTTCTCCGGCGGCAGCGGCCGTGGCGACCACATGGCACTTGGCAGCGGCTTGGAAATTTCCTGCGTCAACCCAACCAACGGTGGAGCCATAGCCACGGCACAAACCATTTGCAGCGGTGGCGACCCTGCTGCCTTTACCAGCACAACGCCAACAGGTCATATCGGCACTTTGGAATACAAATGGCAAAGCAGCACAACGGATGCAACCACAGAAGCAGGTTTTTCGGATATTTCCCCGAGTGAAACTTCCGAAACCTTCGACCCGCCAACCGGCCTTACCACAACTACCTGGTACCGCAGGCTTGCAAGAGTAACTTGTGAAACTACCTGGCTAAAATCGAATGTGGTGGAAATCACTGTAAATCAAACTACAAAACGATACGTAACTGTTGTTGGAGCTGGCAGTAAGAATGGACTGGACTGGCTCAATGCTTATGATGGCACACAGTTGCAAACCGCCATCAACGAATCTTGTGTTAATGAAGTCTGGGTAGCCGCAGGCACTTACAAACCCACCACCAGCTTTGACCGCGCCATTTCATTTGTGATGAAAAACGGCGTGGCCATTTATGGCGGCTTTAGCGGTTCGGAAATCAACCTTACCGCCCGGAATTGGACTACCAATGTAACCATCCTCAGCGGTGACCTGGCTGTCAATGACGGAGCGAACTTTGCCAATTATGGCGACAACAGCTACCATGTTATTTCCAATAATGGACTAAACAGCACAGCAATCCTCGACGGTTTTACCATTAAAGGTGGAAATAGTGATGGTCTTGGTGGTGGAATGCTTAATTCTACCAGTAGCCCAAGTATTTCCAACTGTACTTTTAGTAAAAATAATGCACATGCTAACGGCGGTGGAATGTTTAACATCAGTAGTAACCCGATCCTTTCCAACTGCACTTTTAGTGCAAATAAAACAGAAATAGGTAGCGGTGGCGCTATGTCCAATCACACCAGCAGCCCAAGTATTTCCAACTGCACTTTTATTGAAAATACAGCACCAAATGGTACCGGTGGTGGAATGGATAATTTTAACAGCAGCCCAAGTATTTCCAACTGCACTTTTAGTGCAAATACTGCAGGTGATAACGGCGGTGGAATGAACAACTTCATAAGTAACCCGATTCTTACCAACTGTATTGTATGGGGAAATACAGGCGGAGGCACACAAGGCATATTCAACGATGGAAGCACTCCAACAGTAACATACTCCATTATACAAGGTAGCGATGTTTACCCTGGTGACTACAACCTCCTTGACGATCCGCTCTTTGTGGATGCCGCCAACCCAGCCGGTAGTGATGGGATATTTGGCACTGCCGATGATGGGATTTCGATACAACCCGGCAGCCCAGCCATAAATAAAGGCAACCCACTAACAACCACTCCTGCAACCGATATCACCGGTTATACCCGCACCGGAGTTTTTGATATAGGTGCTTATGAAGGCTTACCTTGTAGCAACCCCTCCAATGGCGGCACTATTTCGGCAAACCAGGAAGGTTGCAGCCCATTCGATCCTACCGAAATTACAGTTACCGCCCTAACTGGAAATGTCGGCACACTTGTATATAAATGGCAAAGCTCCACCAACAATACTACCTATACCGACCTAACTACAGGCACATACTCAGCAACTACCTACAACCCGGATGCGCTCACAGTTACCACTTGGTACAAGCGGCTTGTAAAAGTTACCTGTGCTAGTGAATGGTTGACAACAACTGCAATAAAAGTTACAGTTCGCCCTGTTTTCAATGCCGGAAGCATTCAAAACACCGGTGAAACCATTTGCTACAGCGGCGATCCTGCACTTATAGTAGGTACAGCAGCAATTATAGATAATGGAAGTATTATTAGTAGTGTAGGAACTGGCTATGGTGGTAATAACGTAAGTGTTATCCGTACAGGTGGTAACTTATTGGGTTTTGGAAATCAACAAACCGCAGGTAATTCTGTTATGGATGATTTTACATTATTAACAAGTAAAACAATAAACTCAATTGAATTTCTGGGTTATCAAACCGGCTCTACAACTACATCAACATTTACCGGATTATATTTCCGCATCTATGATGGAGAACCGGGTGCAGGTGGAAATGTTATCTGGGGCGATTTTACAACAAATCGAATGACTTCAACATCTTTTTCAAATACATACAGAGTAAGTTCTACTACAATATCAAATTCAACACGTCCTGTTATGAATATCGTATGCGAAGGGCTTACTATACCATTAAATGCAGGTACTTATTGGTTGGAATGGCAGGCTACTGGGACCTTGGGTTCTGGACCATGGCAACCACCAACAACAAGTCTTACCGGAAATGCCAGACATCATTTACCCGATGGATATATAGCACTTTTAGATGATGGAGATGGTATAGGCGTTGAACTTCCATTTATTTTAAGACGCATTGGCAGTGTAGATGCAAGCGGTGGCGTTGGCACGATTTCGTACCAGTGGCAAAGCAGTACAACAGAAGACTTTGCATCTCCAACAGTTATCAACACAAATGATGCAAGCTACGATCCACCGTCAGGACTTCAGGCAACCACCTGGTATCGCCGTCAGGCTAAAGATGAAATCTGTAATACAAATTTCACCAATTCGGCAGAAGTATGGAAAGTAACAGTGAACCCACAGCTTACTGCAACAGCTATTAATACCGTGCATGTTGATTGTCATAGCAACAATACCGGATCGGTTGAGGTTTCTGTTTCGGGTGGGACAACAAATTATGAATATGCATGGTCAACGGAACCCATACAAACAACTGCACTTGCAACCGGGCTAACAACCGGCACTTACTCGGTAACGGTTACGGATGGAAATGGTTGTACGGCTACCTCATCGGCAATAATTACGCAGCCTAATGCGCCATTAACAGCCACGGCTGGGGTCATTACTCATGTAAATTGTTACGGCAACAATAATGGTTCGGTGAATGTTTCGGTTGCTGGCGGAACAACCAACTATAGTTACGCTTGGTCAACCAACCCGGCACAATCGGCTGCGCTGGCAACCGGGCTAACATCAGGCACTTACTCAGTTACGGTTACAGATGGAAATGGTTGTAAAGCCACGTCCTCGGCCTTGGTTACGCAGCCCAATGCAGCATTAACGGCAAACGCAGGGGTTATTTCGCATG
>CAJAXK010000137.1 GCA_903946925.1 uncultured Bacteroidales bacterium
CCATTTTCGCGGCGGCAGGCTACGCGCACATTGCCAAGGTGGTCCTTTAGGTACACCTCGCCAAAGTAGGTGCGGCTGTTGTTGGCATAGACAACGCGGCCTTCGTCGTAAACAATGCACGACGGCATATCATTTTCGTACACAAAGTTACCGATAAAATCGGTGGTTTTTACAAGGTTGCCATTCTCGTAATAAAGTTGCTGCAGTTTGTTGCCTGCGGCATCATATACATAAGCAATACGGTATCCTCCGGTTTTGTCAATAGAAGAGGGGAGGTTAAGGTTATTATATGCAATGTTTAATATGCCCTTATTCTTGTCGAGGGTAAGATTGCCATTGGCATCGTACCCATATTCGGGCTCCTGGGTGTAGTAATAGCAATTAAAGTTGTCAACAAAATCGCCGCCGTTGGTGGTGGTGGTTTTGTCGTCGACACCAACCAATTGGTTGCCTTGGTAGAAGTACAGCAACTCGTCAATATAACCCAGTGAGTTGTTCGGGCTTAACAAACCCTTCCGCCTGATACCCTGTATATTGCCGTTCAGGTCGTAAGCTTGATTGGAATGGAAATTGCTTATTTGCTCGCCATATTTATTATTGTTGACCCATGAACCGTTGAGCACTTCGGAATAGGTGCTGTTGAGCAAGCGGGAAATTTATATTATTTCACCACGCGAATGGAGGTGCGCGGTAGCAGGGGCGTTAGCAAAGAAATTTATATCATTTCACCACGCGAAAGGATTCGCGCGGCAGCGGGGCGCGGCAGCGGGGGGAAAGGATTCGCGCGGCAGCGGGGTATGGAAATTGCTGATTTGCTCGCCATACTTATTATTGTTGACCCATGAACCGTTGACCACTTCGAAATAGGTGCCGTTGAGCAAGCGGTGTTATTATTAGTAGTAGTACCGGCACTGATCACAGATCCGCGCCAGCAGGGGGTAATGTTAGTAGTTTTTACCGGCACGGATTACAAATCCGCGCCAGCGGGAGAATGCCTGGCGTTTTGCGTTTCTTCTTGAGTTTCTTTTTTATGGAACACTACCAATTGCTGGGTTCTTTTTTAAAGAATAACTTATCTATTTTTATTTTCTTTTGACTTACGATAATGACCTTCTTTTCTCTTTCTTGCATATATCCAGTTGAAATTTGTTGTAGTGTATTTTCTTCATCGCATTGAATCAATATTGTATCCTGATTAAGGTAATGCCATTTACCAGAGCATAACCTAAGTACATCGAGGTCTTGCTGCTTGTAAATAAATGTGGAATCATTTTTTAAAATAAGACTATAGGAATAGTCTTTGCCTTTACTGATAAACTTCCCGTCTATACTATTCCCAACATAGCTGGTTTTGCAAGAAACTAAAGTTACCAATATGAATAATAAGACCTTGTTCATTTTTTATAAATTAGTGAAGGATCATCTTTTAGAATAAAATTGTTTGGCAGTCCAATGAGCTGTAGTGCCTTCTTAGGATACGCATTCATTAGATCGCCCCTAGAAGAATTAATATTAATTGGGAATAAGCCATGGTCTAAATAAGGTTTAGCTCCTGAAGAGGTTGTTATACCTTGAACCCATGAAGAAGTAATTGTTGAAAATGAATTTGCTGTAGAACTAGAACTTAAACCAGAAACAGATGATGGGCTATATGCAAATTGTGCTTTGTAAGCAGAAACTTCATCTGATAAATCCACCATGCCAAGACCTGTATTCAAAGAAAAGGCTACATCACCAGATTCAAATTGTCCCGCATGTGTGGTTTCATGAACAAAATTTGCGGTTGAACCATAGCTTATATCTATATTTCCAGTTCCAGTATTATACGAAGTTCCACCGATTTCGCTGGCACCTGGTTTAAGGCTATACATCTGACTGCTTTTCTCTAATACACTAAAGTTATCAATACTTGCATTAAGACTTGATACTCTTTCGTTTAGATTTCCCTGTTTTTTAGCAAGCTTTTCTGAGCTCCAACCTTTTTTTTCAGCTTTGGTAGTTAAGTTATTAGCCTTGTTTTGCAGTCTATCTTTTTCACTTGTGACATAACCTTTTTGCTTGTCCCATTCTTTTTGACTGGCAGGATCTATTTCTTTACCATTTGGATCAATGAAACTTATGGGATTATCAGCACAATATGCATAAGGAGAAACATGTGTGTACTTTTCCGCCAACAGATCAACCGAATGCCACCTCCCCAGCACCGCATCATAAAACCTAGCCCCGTAATCCAACCACCCCAGCCCCATTTCGTCCTGCATCATTTTTCCGTTGTAAAGGTACTTATTTGGGCGGTTTACATCGGTGCTATTTGATGTTAATCCTTTAATATTCATCCCAAAGGGGTAGTAACTATCGACCTGGCGGGTTTTTAACACCCCATTTTCGCGGCGGCAGGCTACGCGTACATTGCCAAGGTGGTCCTTTAGGTAAACCTCGCCAAAGTATATGCGGCTGTTGTTGGCATAAACTACACGGCCTTCATCATATACAATGCACGATGGCAAACCGTTTTCGTACACAAAGTTACCGATAAAATCGGTGGTTTTTACCAGGTTGCCATTCTCGTAATAAAGCTGCTGTAGTTTGTTGCCAGCGGCATCATACACATAAGCAATACGGTATCCTCCGGTTTTGTCAATGGATGCGGGGAGGTTCAGGGTGTTGTAGGTAATGTTCAATATACCCTTATTCTTGTCCATGGTAAGGTTGCCATTGGCATCGTACCCATATTCGCGCTCCTGGGTAAGGTAATAGCAATTATAGTTGTCAACAAAATCGCCGCCGTTGTTGGTGGTGGTTTTGTCGTCAACACCAACCAACTGGTTGCCTTGGTAAAAGTACAGCAACTCGTCAATATAACCAGGTGAGTTGTTCGGGCTGAGCAAACCCTTCCGTTTGATGCCTTGTATGTTGCCGTTCAGGTCGTAGGCTTGGCCTGTATGAAAATTGCTGATTTGCTCACCATATTTATTATTGTTTACCCATGAACCGTTTAGCACTTCGAAATATTTGCTATTGAGCATACGGTTCAGGTTGTCGTAAGTGTAGCAATAGGCTTTAAGCCCTGTGGTTACCGGGGTTGTAACCCCGGTGGGCTGTGCCGTTTGCCATTTGATTGCCGAAATATTCCCGTTGTACCTTGCCGTGTTGTTAAGGTCTCCTTCCACATTGTTGTACAACAGTTCCATGGCAAACAAATCTCCATCCTGCTGCATTTGTGTGGGGTTGTTTATTTTGGTTAGCCAGCCCCGGATTTTTTGTAAGATATACTCGCACGCGTCTGAAGGAAAGACGCGCGCGAACGGAGGGAAAGACGTGCGCGAACGGAGGGGAAGACGCGCGCGAACGGAGGAAATATTTTATGAAACGCTTTTATATAGTAGAATATTTATCTATTTGACTTCAACCTCAAAGAGTCCAATTTGATACCAAAAATAGGGGCTTCATCTCCATTCAAAGCGTATATTTTTAAAACGATTGGTTTATTTTCCTGTGGTTTAATTTCAAAGTCACAGCTATCGTAGCCGAGACTATATCTAAAATCAGCATTTGTGTATGTATAAAACAAGTCATTATGCGAAAGTGAGTCTGGTAAAATTAAACGAAAAGCAAAATAGCCATCTGTGGTTACTCCTTTTTTTACAATTACAGTATTGTTAATTGAGGTACTATCTAATTCAGGTATCTCCCTTGTACCATTTTGATATTTCCCTAACCACCTTAGAGCTCCATCATTATAATATTGTTTCCAGATACCATCTCTTTCTCCCAGATGCAAATGCCCTTCTTCTTTTAATGTTCCATTTTTGTGAAATGAGATATATTTAATTCTATCCGATGAATCATATATGCTAGTATACTTTTCAACTATTTTACCATCTACACCCCTTATTATTAAATCACTGTTTCTATTACATCCATAAAACATAAACAAATAGAGGTAAACAAAGCACCATAAATAGATAGTATTGTTTCTTAGTTTTCTACTCGTAGAAAAAAGTCTGGCTGGTTTCATATTTATTTATTTTTCTTATAAAAATTAGTAACTTTTCTTGTTTCTCCTGTTTTAGGTGATTTGTAAGTAGTAGTTTCCCAAACTGTGTCTCCTTCATTAAATAATCTTTTCTCATTTCCTTTTCTGCCTTCGGTATTATTCATTTTAGCAACATCATAAGTTTTCTTTATTATTATTTCTTCATTGTTTCCACCAGATTTTTTCACTATTTCTTTATCAGAGGTCAAGGCTTGAGAACTTTCTGTAATATCTTTTACCCTTTGTGCCAATTCTGCAGGTGTAAGAGATTCCCATCCCGTTGGACGACCACCGGCTTGAGCGTATGAAATTGCAAGCAATAATAAATCTACATTTACTTGGTCAACATCGTGTTCAGCTTTTTGTTTTGTTGAAGAAGCTGGATCTCCAGTACTAGTAACAAGATGAAATCCCCCTGGTTGTGATCCTCCATCTCCATCGATAGACAAGTTATGCCACCAGGCTTTCACTTTTTGATACCATTTAGGTCTAATGGTTGGGCCATTTAACATTACAGGAGGAGGTTGATTAGGTGTTTGGGGTTTTACATTGTTTCCAGAATTAACATTCGTTGTATCAAGACCAAATATATCAATAAGATTAATTGGATTATTAAAGCAATAATGATAGGGGGTAGTATTAAAATGCCATTCAATCAATGGGTCTGGTACATGAAATCTTCCTAAGGCAGGATCATACATTCTAGCCCCGTAATCCAACCACCCCAGCCCCATTTCGTCCTGCATCTGTTTGCCGTTGTAAAGGTACTCATTTGGGCGGGTTTGGTCGGTACTATTTTGTGAGAGGCCCTTTATGTTCATCCCAAAGGGGTAGTAACTATCGACCTGGCGGGTTTTAAGCACCCCGTTTTCGCGGCGGCGGGCTACGCGCACATTGCCAAGGTGGTCTTTTAAATAAACCTCACCAAAGTAGTTGCGGCTGTTGTTGGCATAAACCACACGGCCTTCGTCGTATACAATGCAGGATGGCATATCGTTTTCGTACACAAAGTTACCGATAAAATCGGTGGTTTTTA
>CAJAXK010000138.1 GCA_903946925.1 uncultured Bacteroidales bacterium
AAATGGAAATTCCCGGATGGGACTGTAATTCAGCCATATAGTTACCTTACAGTTTGGACTGATGATGATGGGTTGCAGGCTGGGCTTCATGCCAGTTTTAAACTTTCGGCTTCAGGCGAAAGGGTGGCTTTGACACATGTAACCTCGGGTGTTTTGGATAGCATTTCGTTTGGGGTGCAAACTGACGATGTTTCCATGCAACGTTGCCCCGATGCCAGCGGTGATTTTATTTTTGCAAGCCCAAGTTTTTCTGATACCAATAATTGTCCGACCTCGATTACCGAAGAAATAAACAGCCCCAAATTAAGCGTTTTCCCTAACCCTTTTGTGGAAAATATTCATGTTCAATCACCTGATTTGGAAATCAATACTCTTAAGGTAGTAAATATGGTGGGTCAGGTTGTTTATAAGCAAAAGGGAATCAATTCCAGCAAATTGGATATTGATCTCTCCCAACTTCCCAATGGCTTGTATATCCTAGTCCTGAATGATGCGGTTTATCATAAAATCATAAAGGAATAGAAAATCAGCATTAGTCTAAAAATACAAAAACACCGCCAACACATAAGTTATGACTTACCAAAAGGCTATCGGCACATTCCGGAATACAATACTGCCAGCCATGCTGAACAGCTATTCTGTTATTTTTTTCTTTAATAACAGGTGGTTGGCCGCAGTACTTATGGTTGTAACTTTTTTCAACTTTTTTGCCGGTTTGAGTGGCTTGGTGGCAGTTTTGGTAACTGTATTTCTTGCCAACTCCATGGGTTTCGACAAAATCCAATTAAAAAAAGGATTATACAGTTTCAATGCATTGTTGGCAGGTTTGGGGATGGGTACTTTTTTCGATCCCGGATTTGTTTATTTCAGCCTGCTTTTGCTTGCTGCATTGGTGTCGTTAATTCTTTCGGTAACCTTGGGTAGTTGGTTGGGCAAATATGGCTTGCCGCACCTAAGCATTCCTTTTGTGATCACGTTTTGGTTCATAGTATTGCCATCAGCCCAATTCGAAAACCTGGGATTGACCCAGCGCAACATATATTGGCTGAATGAAGTGTATGCCATTGGAGGGAATTCGATGCTCACTTTTTTTCAAACTATTGATGCTCTTCCCATCCACAAAATGCTGGATATTTACCTGCGTTCGATGAGTTCTATTTTTTTCCAAAGCAACCTGATTTCCGGGTTAATAATAGCTGTTGTGGTGCTTATCAGTTCCAGGATTGCCTTTTCGCTTACCGTGCTTGGGTTTCTGTCAGCATATCTTTTCGCCCAATTCTCAGGATCCGAAGCTGCCAGTATAACTTATTATAACATCGGGGCCAACTATATAATGGTTGCCATCGCTATTGGAGGTTTCTTTGTGGTCCCATCGCAGTATTCGTATCTGTGGGCAGTGCTCCTTGTCCCTCTTACATCGCTTATCTTATTGTTTATGAGTAAGTTGCTTGGGTATATACAGTTGCCTGTTTTTTCCTTGCCATTTTCGATTGTAGTAATTCTGTTTGTTTATTTCCTTATGGTTAGGGTAAACCCATCGAAACTTAAACTGACCCCTATCCAATATTATTCGCCCGAAATCAACCTTTATACTTTCAATAACAATAAGGAAAGGCTCTCGCATTTTTTGTACTTCCCTTTTTATATGCCTTTTTGGGGCGAGTGGACCGTAACCCAAGGCCATGATGGCGAGCATACACATAAAGGCGATTGGGGCAAAGCCTTCGATTTTATGATCAAGGATGATAAACAGAAGACATACAAGTCGAATGGGTTATTGTGCGAGAATTACTATTGTTACAACAAACCCATACTTGCACCTGCCGATGGTATTGTAGAAGAAATTATTGACAACATTGACGATAACGAAATTGGGAAAGTAAACACGGTGAATAATTGGGGCAACACAATTATTATCAGGCATTTGCCTGGGTTGTACACTCAAATGTCGCATTTAAAGAAGGGATCCTTCAAGGTGGCAAAAGGTAATTTCGTGCAAAAAGGCGATTTGCTTGCGCTTTGTGGTAATTCAGGACGTTCGCCAGAGCCACATCTGCATTTTCAGGTGCAGGTAACGCCTTTATTGGGGGCACGGACCATTGATTATCCATTAGCATATTACAACCAAAATAAGGATTCAAAACTGGAATTGGTGCAATTCTCGAAACCTGCTGAAGCTTCCCTGGTTTCAGGCATAAGCAGCAATGCACTCCTTAAAGCCGCATTTGACATCATGCCCGACACAAGCCTTAAATACTCCTATTTGAATGAAAAAGGCATGGAAGTTGCAGAGCAATGGATTGCTTACACCGATGCGTACAACAACAAATACCTGTATTGCAAGGAAACCGAATCGAGTGCATATTATGTGAACGATGGTTCAATGTTCTATTTTACTGCATTTTATGGAAATAAGAAGTCGCTGCTTTATTATTTTTACTTGTCGGTGTACAAGGTGTTTTTAGGAAATCCCGATTCGGTGGATGTTCGCGATGCCATGCCACTTAATATCATACGCAACAAGAAAACAAGCATTTGGCTGCACGATTTTATTGCACCATTTTACAACTACATCCATGCAGGATATTCCATTAAGGTTGATTCCATTGACAATCCTTTCGATACAGAATTACTGGTCCTGAAATCAGAAATACAGGTTTCTGTAATGGGCAAAGCCCGAAATGAGAGCAGCAGTACCATTACATTGAGCAGTAAACATATCAAAGAATTTACTTACAAATCGCCACAAACAACCATAAAAGCAACATGTGTAAACTCATAATTATGATGCTGCTTTTTTTTACTGTAAAAGCCCAAGCTGACGAACCAATTACCATGCAATTGGCTGACAGCCTAACTTACCAATATTTCATGTCAGGAAATTGGGACAAACTGATTGAAATAGGGAAAAGTGCCTTGGCGCAAAATATTGATTTCAAAAGGCTTAGACAGCGGATGGGATATGCCTATTTTGTGAAATCAGATTTTTTTGCCTCCCAAAAGCAATACGAAAAGGCCTTGGAATTTGATGGGTTTGATGTTCATACAAGGGAATATCTTTATTACTGTGGGTTAAATTCAGGCAATATTGCAAATGCAAGGATTCATGCACAGAAACTTCCAGCCGAAGTAAAAGACAAGCTTGGGATTCATGATTTCAACCCATTGGCATCGGTGGATATGGAATATAATTTCAAATCCAACAACAGTGAAACCCGATCAAATCCATCGTATTTTCGGGCAGGCCTTTATACTCAATTGGGATATAGGCTCTCCGTTTACCAATCAGCCTCCAATTATAAGCAAACAGTAGATTCGACCCTGATAAAACAACCCGATTATTTTGCGTTAATTAACTGGTCACTCACATCCCATACATCAGTTTCCCTGGCTTATCATCACCTCAATACAAGTCTTGATGGCTATAAATATCCTGGGAATCTTGCTTTCGCTTCGATTTCGACCAGAAAAAACCGTTTTGCTTTTGGTTTGAACGGATCATTTTTTAGGTATGATATAGGCGATTTCAAACAAATTGGGTTATCGGCTGGATATACTTTTCGAGGCAAACCTAATTTATATTTGAATACTCACCTTAGTGGATTGGTAGCAAAAGACAAGAGCCAGCTTATTTTCGCTCAGGTTGCCGGGGCGCGTTTACTTAAAAACGTATGGGCCGAGGGAAACCTCACATTAGGTAATATCCAGAATTACAACGATCATAACGCGCTCTACATCTATAATTCAATAGATCCGACCTTATTCAGGACAGGTTTTTCATTATACTGGAATATGAGCAAGAACCTGACTTTGTACGGTAATTACCACTTCGATACCAAGCAAATAGAACAAACCAACAAACAATACATTCAGCAATCATTTTTAGGAGGATTAATATGGAAACAATAAAAAGAATTTCGTTAACTGTAGCCTTGACCATTATGTTTGGTTACCTTATGGCTCAAAACACGGCTGCTACACAGTCGGTATTTGTAAAAAGTTACGAGTCGGAGAAATCCGGCAATTATGTGGCTGCTATCACAACAATGAAAACAATTTATAAAGCCGATAGCTATATCGTAAACCTTCGGTTGGGATGGCTTTCTTACCTTGCAAAGCAATATTCCGAATCAATAAAGTATTACGACCTGGCTATTGCCTTAAAGCCTTACGCAATCGAAGCCAGGTTTGGCTGTGTAAAACCATTGAGTGCCATCGAAAGTTGGGACAAAGTCAAATCCCATTACGATCAAATCCTGAAAATTGACCCACAAAATACCGTAGCCAATTATTGGTTGGGTGTTATTTTGTATAACAGGAAAGATTATGCCAATGCTACAAAACTTTTCGAAAAAGTAGTAAACCTCTATCCTTTGGATTACGATTCGGTAATCATGCTAGCATGGTCAAAGTTGAATATTGGCAAAACTGCCGATGCAAAAGTATTGTTCAACCATGCGCTTATCCTTCGACCTAACGATAGTTCGGCACTTAGTGGGTTGAAGCTTATTAAGTAGTTAATGGTTAATGGTTAATGGAAAATAGTTAATAGAAAATAGTTAATAGAAAATGGTTAATAGAAAATGGTTAATGGAAAATGGTGGATGGAAAATAGTTAATGGAAAATAGTTAATGGAAAATGGTTATTGGAAAATAGTTAATGGAAAATGGCTAATGGAAAATAGTTGAAGGGATAAAGGAAATAAAGTATAGGGACGGGCAAAAGAATTAGGCTAAATATCAGGGTTGGATTGGCTTCAGCTTTGGTTTTAGCCTTTTTTATTGGTGATTGATAGCAAAGATGTGGCTAACTGGGCTTGTTTCGCTATTTTTGTAATTGATTCCAAATTATAAAAATGAGAAGAAACCGTCTGGGAAAAAAAACAGGCCTACCTCCGGGAAGCCCAATCTATACAGGATCCAATTCGGGTGAAACCGTTATTAAAATGCTGGTTTATGATGACAGCAATTTTCAGGTTTATGAAAATATTACCGTTGAACAGGCTATTGAACTGCAAGGTAAAAACACTACCAACTGGATTTTGGTAAATGGGATTAACAAACCCGAATCGCTTCAAAAACTTGGCGATTATTTTGGTATCCATCCTTTGGTTTTTGAAGATATTTTCAATGTTGAGCACATGCCAAAAATTGAAGGCTTCGACAGTACTTTGTTTGTAACACTTAAGAACCTGACCTGGGCAGATAGGGATCAAATAATTGATTCAGAGCAAATAAGCCTCTATCTTGGTAGTAATGTGCTTATATCTTTCGAAGAAAAAAATAATAATATTTTCGATCCCATAATCGAAAGGCTAAAAGTTGGGAAAGGCAAAGGAAGGTTGCGACAGGAAGATTACCTCTGCTATCTGCTTATAGATCACGTTGTTGATAATTATTATGTTTTGCTCGACCATATTGAAGACCAGATAGAAGACCTCGAAAAACTTTTGATCGAAAACCCTACAAACGAACTTTCCAATTCGTTTCTACGGTTAAAGAAAAACCTTATGCTGTTGCGCAAAACCATAAACCCTTTAAAAGATGAGGTTAGGTTTTTGGCCCGCGAAGACTCTGAGGTAATCAGCGAGTTTACACGCCGGTATTTTGTTGATATTTCCGACCACCTCTCATTTCTAACACAATCTGTTGATAGTTTCCGCGAAATGATTTCATCTATGCTCGATTTGCTTATGGCCAACAACGCCAACCGCATGAACAACATCATGAAAACGCTGACCTTGGTTTCGACAATAGTTATCCCCATGACACTCGTAACAGGAATTTATGGAATGAATTTCGATTTCATGCCCGAATTGCACTGGCGGTATGGATATCCGATTTTTTTATCAGCTACTGCGGCCATGGGACTTATAATGTACCTTTATATGAAGAAGAAAAATTGGTTTTAGGAATTGGGGATGTGGGGATTTGGGAATGGGAAAGACCGATGAACAAGTGAGAAAGTGAACAGACCTACACGAAAATTATCGCGCTAATTGGAAATAACTTGGCGTAAAAGCATGAGCAACAATCCACTAAACAGCATCATTACGATCAATTTAATTTTAGCTAGATGAAGATGGAAAAGTCCGGCATTTAAGATTTGTGCGTTGGTGTATTTGCTTGATAGAATCTACATGGTGTAGGCACCCCTCTCATTTTTTCAAGGAGAGGGGACGGGGGTGAGGTCTTTGAGTTGAAAAGCTTACCCAATCTAAAACAGGCAAATCTGAATGGACTTAAAGTAAAATATGTGAAAACACCGTTTGTAATAACCTCTTAATCTGCCATTTATATTTAGTTAGATGAAAGTAGAACAGTGGAATAGTAGAACAATTGAACAATAGAGCAAGTGAACAATAGAACAAGTGAACAACTGAACCCTGTTCGAAGTAGGAACCCGAAGCATTGAACCTTGAACGCGAAGCATTGAACCTTGAACGGCGAAGCCAATTGAACCTTTGAACCTTGAACCTTTGAACCCTTGAACGGCGAAGCCAATTGAACCTTGAACGGCGAAGCCAATTGAACAAATTAAACCACCTAACCCCAAACCCACAAATGCCTCGAATCGGTCTCTTAAGCGATACTCACGGAACTATAAACCAACGCATAATTGATTTTTTTTCAAATTGCGATGAAATTTGGCATGCCGGCGATATAGGGAATATTGAAACCGCAGATATGCTAAAATCCGTAAAACCATTCAGGGCTGTTTACGGTAATATTGATGGCACCCAAGTACGCAGTTCATATCCAAAAAATCAAATTTTCTGGTGTGGTGGGATAAAAGTACTGATGACGCATATAGGAGGCTACCCTGGCCATTACGAAAAAGAATCACGGCAATTAATAGTAACCGAAAAACCTGGGCTTTTTATTACCGGACATTCGCACATACTGAAAATTATGTATGATAAAAAGTATGGGCTTCTGCACATAAACCCCGGCGCATCAGGCAACTCAGGCTTTCATAATGTTATTACCTGTGTGCGGTTTGTAATTGATGGTGAGCAGATTAAAGATATGGAGATTTTTGAAAAACAAAGATAATTTGATAATGTGATAATGCGGTAATGTTATAATGTGATAACGGGGTAATTTGACATTCTGACAATGGTTTATTAGTGGAAATGAACACTATTTTAGCACAAAAACCAATTTGATTATTGCAAAGAAAATGGTTTATTGATTTTTAATTAATTGACTAACAATTAATTCCATGATCAAAAGCCGTTTCGGTCTTCTCATTATCGCAATCTATCTGCCGATCTCACAAGTTTTTCATCACGTTTTATGGCCCTGTTTGCCAATACTATAAAAACCATTGCTACCAATGGAAAATAAATGCCGTATGAATTACTGTAATCAGGAACTATATTGATTTTTTTCTCAATTAATGGGATGTAAGCAAAAAATATCCCCATTATTAATGCTATTGATGCAAGTACTGCAATGTTGGTTAACTTAATTTGCAAAAAACGGTTCTTATATTGAAATATAGTAAACAACGACATCAACCCAATACCAATAGCAACTATTGTTAAAGGCAAGAAAATCAAGTTGTTAAAAGCTTTAGGTTCGCCGGGCACCATGTTCTTCAATCCCGTAACAGAAAAAAAATAGGTTCCGTTTTCGGAAAAAAACTGAGCCAATGGAAAAGCAAAAAGCAATGCTATTGCGACAAAAGCAAGCGAAAGATAAACTGTTTGTATGCGCTGAATCATAACTATCCTGTTTAAAAAGAAGGTGCAAATATAACATTGATTAATGGAAAATGAAACGAACCGCATAAAATCAATTGTTGCATAACAGTAAATGAAACTCTTTCCGGTTAGCCAAATTCATTTTAATTCACCAAATTAAGATTCATCTTTTATTTTATCGACTCTGATTTGTTATCCATTTACTACTTTTGTTGAAATTGCAATTATTGGTAATTGCATAAGGTACATAGGGCTAATCCATTGTCTTGAAAATAGTTGATTCATTTGTAAATAAAGTCCTGATTCCTTTCCGATTGGTACCGGCTGATGGACTTACCCCTGAAAAAATTGCATTTTCGATTGCAGTCGGAATTATTTCAGGAATATTCCCTGTGTTCGGTGCCACAACAATTCTCAGCCTTTTATTAACCTTGCTTTTTAGGCAAAACCTGATTGTGGTTCAGTCTGTACAATGGCTTATGGGGTTTTTGCAGATTTTTCTCATAATTCCCTTTATACAATTCGGTGCTTTTTTGCTGAACAGGCAAATCCTGCACATTAACATCCAACAAATAAGACTTGCTTTTCAACCCGGAATTGTTGCAGGATTAAAGACTATAGGTGTGTTACATCTTTATGGCATCCTTACATGGATTATCATTGCAATTCCTGTCGGGTTGGTTTCGTATTTGGTTTTTTTGACTATTTTTAAAAAGAAAATTTAATCCTTGAGCCCACTACGAAAAGTCTCTTCTTGCTACAAACCCACACAGTTTCACTCAATATATAACACTGTTTAACAATACCTTATGATCCTCAGTGTACTTAGTGTTGCTTCGGCAGGCTCAGCACACCGCTTCGTGGCGTTTCTTCATTTTTAGATTTTCGGACTGGACTCAAACTTATTATTTCCTACACCCCTCCCTGATAACAGGAAAAGAAAACCGCAATTACACACCATTTTACTTTTCAATAAGATAATTACTACACCATAATTTTTATCATTTTGAAAAAAAACAACTATATTTGTATTGATTACTATTAACCAATCAGTCCCAAAGTACCTATTAATGATCTCCCAACTATGAAAGACCAAATAAAACCTGAGGGATATCTTTTTTCGAAAGGATATACCAACTACATTTTTATTCTGCTTTTCTTGCTTTACATGTTCGATTACATTGATAGGATGGTGATAACGTCATTGTTCCCATTCCTAAAAGCTGATTGGAACCTTACAGATACCCAGTGCGGTATGCTTGTTTCTGCTGTATATTGGTCAATTGTTTTATTCACTTTCCCCGTTTCAATACTTGTTGACAGGTGGAGCCGCCGTAAAACCATTGGATTGATGGCTGTGCTCTGGAGCATCGCCACCGGAATGGGTGCGTTTTCGAGATCCTTCGGCCAACTGTTTACGGCAAGAACTTTTATTGGTATCGGTGAGGCTGGTTATGCACCCGGTGGCTCAGCAATGATGTCAGCTTTATATCCTGTCGAAAAAAGATCCTTGATGATGGGGCTTTGGAATGCATCTATCCCCTTAGGTAGTGCAATAGGGGTTGCCCTCGGTGGTATTATTGCCGCGAGCTTGGGCTGGCGCAGTGCTTTGGGTATTGTTGCCTTACCGGGAATGATAATTGCGATATTGTTTTTCTTTATTAAAGATTATAAAACTGTCGGACTTGAAAAAACCGAAACCAAAACCGAAACCAAAACCGAAACCAAAGCCGATAAAAAAGCCGAAAGGAAAAAAGTGAGAATGTCGATCCGTGATATGTTGGCTGAATTCCTTGCAAAACCTTCCTTGATTTTTACTTATTTCGGTATGGCTGGTGTAGTGTTTACAACCACTTCGATATTAACCTGGCTTCCAACATATTTTCACAGGGTGCAAGGAATTGCCGAAGGCCCAGCCGGGCTAAAATCAAGTGCGGTAATGCTTTTTGCCATAATTGGGGCTCCACTTGGTGGGTATATTACCGACAGGTGGCGAAAAAAACAAATCAATGCTCGCTTGTTAGTACCTACAATAACTTCTTTGCTTTCGGCACTGTTAATGTTTTTGGCTTTCAGCGTTTTCGAAGGGCAAATGCAGTATATGCTTCTTTTGTCTGTCGGTATTTCGATAACAGCTTTTATTGCAGCCGCTGCTGCTGTTACACAGGATGTGGTACATGCTGGCATGAGGGCTATTTCTTATGCTGTTGCCGTTGTAATCCAAAACCTTCTTGGTGCATCCCTTGGGCCAATTGTGATGGGGGGCATTTCAGATGCAACCGACATACAGACTGCTTTTACATTTTTGCCTATTGCGTTGGTTATTGCAGCTGCAATGTTTTTCGCAGGTTCCTTTTATTACGAAAAAGACCTGCAAAAAGTTGAAAAAGTTACACTCGAAATTGTTGATTAACAAGAAATTGAGTCTGATCCGATAGCCCTAAGAATAAAGAAAACCACGGAGCAATGTGCTGAGACTTCGGCGTAAGCTCAGTGAAAACTCAGCTCGGCAATCAGCACTTTGCGCAAAACCGCTTCGTCCGGTTCGTTACGTTTACACTTCCTTGCTTTGTATGTATTGTTGATAAATATTTAATTAATATTTGAATTTCCCTATTACTTTTCAACTCAATGATTATAAACTATCATACGGGTTGTAAATCTGTTATATGCTTCAAAATCATTAATTACTGTCTAAGCCCAATCAACTCTATAAAACTTGAAATACTATGAAAACTACGAATGATTATATGAAATACGGGATATTTTTATTAACTTTGTTTTTAGTGTCTTGTGAGGTTGCAAATGGCTTTTCTGGAATTGGGGCTCTGTTATTTGTTAAATATCTTTTTTATTCATTATCACTTTACAAATACTCTTCAATTATTTTCTTTATCCTCCTTACCATCGCAATCCTCCTCATTCTTTTCGGTGTAAAAAGTTCACACATTTTTTCAAAAGTAACTGGCAAAGGATTAAAATTTGCCGATATAAACTACTTTGGCGCTGAAAACAATGCTATGATGTTTATGGCCGAGCCGGAAGTTAGCGTTAAGAAATCTGTTACAAAAACCAATGCCAACAGCAGTCATGAAACAAATAAAGCTACTGACGAGCGTGCTGTAGTTTTGGTTGATGCTGGTTGCATTATGTTTGCCAACAAAACATTTTTTAAACTAACAGGATACGAGCCGCTTGACGTGCTTGGCAAGGATTTTGCCTCTTTTATCCTCCCCGACTCATTGCTCAACTTCACCATGCTCAAAAGGCAGAAACATCATGACACCCAGAATTCTGGCAGCTTTGGCATCCGTACATTGAACAATAACAATATTGTTGCTTTTATTGGCGAAAGCAAGCACAGCAATTATGATCCGAAAGGATTGAATGCTTTCTGTTTGAAACAAGTTACGCAAACAAAAAAGAAAGGGGAATCCTACCTTGATGCCTTGTTTTTCGAATCGATTGAAAATGTTGACGCGCTGCACTGGATTTGGGACGACAAGGGGATAATTTACCTTAATAACAGTTGTCGTAAAAATCTACCTTTTTCGTTAGGGCTGATATTGGATAAACCTGGTTTGATGCTGAAGTCGGTTAGTAAAAATGATAGGGGCACTATACGAAAAGCATTGGATGAATATGCTAAAACAGGCAAATTTAATGAGGAAATATGTTGTTTGCAACAAGATGGAAGCAAGAAGTATTTTAGAGTAATCATAACCCCACAGCCCGAAAACAATTCATTTCCTGAGCGCAACCATGCAATAGCTTACGATATTACCGATGAAAAGCTCACGCTTATAAATGCTTGCAATGCAGCACAAAGAGCAGAAATTGCAAACAAGAACAAAACAGCTTTCTTGGCAAATATGTCGCACGAAATCCGCTCGCCTTTAAATGGGATAATCGGCTTTTCGGAGTTGTTAGCGGATAAAGACCTTACAGATGCCGAACGTGAAAGGTATCTTTACATTATCCAAAACAATGGAAATGCGCTTATTACATTACTCAGCGATTTAATTGATATTTCGAAACTGGAATCCGGCAACCTTACTATATTAAACCGCAAATTTCATCCGGCCAAGCTAATAGAAGAACTCAGGTGCCACTTTGAAGGACCTGCAATAAGAAAACAGGAAAATGTCAGGCTTGTTTTTAACAATACCAACTCATTTAAAGACATCGAAATTGATACTGATTCAAATAGATTGCGTCAGATATTGGTGAACCTTATAACAAATTCAATAAAGTTTACCACAAAGGGCAAAATTGAAATAGGCGCAGATTTTTTGGGCGATGAAATGGTGTTTTGGGTTAAAGATTCAGGGATTGGCATTTCGGAAGAAAACCAGTCTGCAATTTTTGAGCGTTTTCGTCAAGTTGATGCCCCTGAATCGTCAACCGCAATTGGCTTTGGCTTGGGCCTGGCCATAACAAAGGCTTTGGTAGGGTTGTTAGGCGGCAAGATTTGGGTTGAATCCATCCCTGACAAAGGCTCTCTTTTTGTGTTTACTATAAAAACTAATATTGCTGTACCTAACATGGAAACTGATTTAAAAACAAGCCCCGAATCTCAAAATTTTGATTTTAGCCAACATACTATATTAATTGCCGAAGATAATGATGATAGTTTTCAATATCTCGATGCGCTACTTAAAAAAACATGCGCAAAAATAGTTTGGGCGAAAAACGGACAGGAAGCTATTGATTTAGCATTATCAAACCCCAATATTGATATGGTTTTGATGGATATGCACATGCCTGTTATGGATGGTTACGAAGCTTCTGCCAAATTAACAAAACTTAGGCCTGGATTGCCCATTATAGCCCAAACGGCATTTGTGATAAATGCTGATATTGAAAAAAGTTATGCTTCGGGTTGCTTATGTGTAATTGCTAAACCATTTCGCAGAAATATCCTTTTCGAAACCTTGATAGAATGTTTTGAAAAAGCTTCTCAAAGTAGGTTTTAAAAACCATTTCCCTACATTTATTGTGATTCTAATGCCAATTAAATGGCTGTTAGGCGTTTAGGCTGTTAGGAAACAAAAGGCCAAAGTACCCCCTGATGTATGATTGCCGGCTTATTTGGGGAAATCATATCAAGTTAATTGCCATCAAAACCTATATTGGTAATTGGTGAATGATTTTTAGGATAGGTTCAAGCTGTCAACTTCTGGCCTCCCCAAAAATATTTTCACCCACTAAATTAGTAGTAGAACCCAATGTCGATTAGTTAAGGATTCATTCTAATAGTTCTCATTAATGTTATCTGCAATTCACTTTGTACCCCCTCTGTCTCCCCCTTGAAAAAAGGGGGAGGACATACTGACAAAGCTTAACCTATGATCAAATGCTTGAAATTTTGTTGCGAACTACTCCCTCCCTATTTTCTAGGGAGGGCTGGGGAGGGTACAAAATCCGACATTTTTTTTCTTTCTTTTCTGAAAAATGCTAACTAAACGACATTGCAGAAGAACCTTTTATTTTATCGAAATTAAAACAAACAACATCCCCAAGCCGAATATATTGCCTATTCTACAACCGTCATTTCATCAACCAACCTTTTAGCCCCTGCCATTTTATCAATAATAAACAGGCAGTAGCGTATATCCAACGAAATATTGCGGCATTGGTCGGGGTCGTACATCAAATCGCTCATGGTACCTTCCCAACATCGGTCGAAATTAATTCCAATCAATTGTCCATCAGCATTTAATACCGGGCTTCCACTATTTCCTCCTGTGGTATGGTTGCTGGCAATAAAGGCAACATGCATACTTTTATCAGCATCGGCATACCGTCCATAATCGCGTAAGTTGTATAATTCCTTCAGTTTAGGCTCAACTTTGTAATCGTATATTTCGGGGTTTTCCTTCTCCATTATCCCATCTAAAGTGGTGAACCAGTTGTATCCAACTGCATCGGCAGGTTTATAGCCCTTCACATTGCCATAAGCCACCCTCAAAGTAGAATTGGCATCGGGATAGAAACGCTTTTCGGGCTGCATTTCCATTTGAGCGGCCATGTACAGCCGTTGAAGGCTATCGTTGGTGGCATTGAAAGCATTTACAATTGGGGCAAAATCATCAAACAAGTAGGCATAAACGGATTTGGCTAAAATGTATCCCGGGTCCTTTTCTATCTTACGCGAATCGCCACGGTCGAAACCCGACAAAAAAGCTAAAAGCCTTACCGAATCGGCAAACATGCTTTTTTTGTACAAATCATTTGACCATGCCTGCATATTGCCTTTGTAACTCGAAGCCGTTTCTTTCACCATTGGCACTTGCAATGAGCTTTCGCACGAAGTTATGTATGATTTCATAAGGGCATCAAACAACTGTTTGTCAACAATTGGGTTATAATTTTTATGAAATGCAACAGCAGATGCTTTTAGCTGTTCGGATATTTTTTTTATGTCGGCCTCAGTTTTAGATTTGTCGGCACATTGTTTTACCAAATTAGTATAGCTATTGGCAAAACGCACCATTTCAATACCAAGTAAACCTTCGGTTAAATAGGTATATGCATTGTTTACAGGAACATACCCGCTGTAATATTTGCTAAATGCCGGGAGCAATTGTCCATATTTAGCCTTGGTTTCAGGGTTTGAATCCGCCCATTTTTGAAAAGCGCTTTCAAACGACTGCTTCTTTTCAATTGCATCCAAACGTTTAATCCCTTTGGTTTCACCAATCATTTTTTTCCAGTAATTGGCAATCCCTGCTGCTTTAGCCGAATACTGTATGCGGGTAAGCCTGTCGTTTTCCATTGCCCTGTCAATAATATCTAATCGCTGCTGCCTCAAGCCAATTGCAATGGGGTTGTCCTGAAAGGCAGTCATATCAACTGCATACGAAGGTAGATACTCCTGGGTTGTGCCAGGAAACCCGTAAACAAATGTAAAATCACCCTCTTTAAAGCCTTTTAACGAAATAGTTAAATGCTTGGCTGGTTTGTAAGGAACATTGTCTTTTGAATATTCGGCAGGTTTGTTGTCTTTATTGGCATAAATCCTGAACATCGAAAAATCGCCGGTATGCCTTGGCCACATCCAATTATCGGTGTCGCCGCCAAATTTTCCGATATTTGATGGAGGGGCGCCAACCAAACGAACGTCGGTAAATACTTCGGTAACAAATAGGTAATACTGGTTTCCGCCAAAAAACGGCTTTACCTGTGCTGCATAATGAGTACCCTTAATGGCATCTTTTATTATAGTTTTATTGTTTGCCGAAACAATGGAGTCGCGCATTTTCTGGCTCATACTGTTACTCACGCCTCTCAGGGTTTGCGCGGTAACTTCTTCCATCCTAACCAAAAATGTTACGCTTAATCCTGGATTTGGCAATTCCTCTTCCATGCGCTGTGCCCAAAAACCAGTGGCCAGATAGTCTTTTTCTAGTGAACTGTGTTTTTGTATGTTGCCATATCCGCAGTGGTGGTTGGTGAGCAAAAGCCCTTGCGTCGAAACCAATTCGCCAGTGCAACCACCGCCAAACAGCACAATTGCATCCTTGAGGCTCGAATGGTTGACAGAGTATATATCCTCAGCGGTAATCTTCATTCCCATATCGCGCATCTCTTTTTCGTTGAGTTGCGAAAGCAACAAAGGCAGCCACATGCCTTCGCCGGCACGGCTTAGGTTGATGAAAAGGCCAAGTAAAGCTGTGGTGATAAAAATTTTTGTTTTCATTGCTTTTCGTTAAATTATTTGATTAAAGTAACCTCTTTGAACTGCTAATTATCCGGTAACACTCAGATTTTTCGACTGTATGTAAAAGTTATTATCTGTTCCAATTGTTGCATTCTTATCCGTTGGTATTTGTTTCCATTCCTTAGTGGGATAAACAAACAAAGTTGCATTATTTACCGAAATTTTTAATGGCATATCGAAACCCTCCACGCAATTGTTCCACCGGAAATTTAGAATGTCCTTTTCAAGCTTGTATTCAAAAACGGGAATCCGGACATCGCGCAGATATTGATTAAAAAAAGGTTTAAGTTCCTTGCTGCAAGCCATACTCATGAAACCCTCTATTTGATCTGTGGTAACTGTTTGATGGTAAAACTCTTTGCTTAAACCTCTAATCATCTGCCTGAACTTTTCATCATCGCCAACAACCTGCCTTAGCGTGTGCAGCATGTTTGCACCTTTATAATACATGTCGTGCGAGCCTTCGGTATTTACATTGTAAGGCCCTATTATTGGGCGGTCGTTCCTTATTTTCGCCCGTGTTCCGATCACATATTCGGAGCAGGCCTGTTTCCCAAAATGATAATTTAGAAAAAGGCTTTCAGAATAAGCCCCAAACGCTTCGTGTACCCACATATCGGCAATATCCTTTGTTGTAATGCTGTTCCCAAACCATTCGTGGGCCGACTCGTGAACAATTATAAAATCAAATTTTAATCCCCAACCGGTATTGCTTTCATCGGTTTTCACATAGCCGTTTTCGTAGCCGTTGCCATAAGTAACCGAACTTTGATGCTCCATTCCCGGGTAAGGCACTTCAACAAGTTTGTAGCTGTCATCGTAAAACGGGTAAGGCCCAAACCAAAATTCCAGTGCGTCCAACATTCTTGTAACTTCATTGAACTGTAGTTTTGCTTTTTCGAGGTTATGCGGCAACACATAATAATCGCAGTCGAGCAATCCGTTTTCGCCCTTATATGTTTCGCCAAATTGCACATAATCTGCAATATTCAGGTTCACACAGTAATTGTTGATTGGTTTTGAAACGAACCATGTAAACGTAGTAGTATGATCTGAATTGTTGACCCTGCTCCGTAACCTCCCATTCGAAACATCGGTAAGCCCTTGTGGGACAGTAACGGAGATCAACATACTATCGGGTTCGTCATATTGATGGTCTTTGCATGGCCACCATAAACTTGCTCCATCGCCTTGGCAGGTAGTTACAATCAGTGGGTTTTGGTTGGCATCGCGTTTCCAGGATAAACCGCCACTCCAGGGAGGTTTTACACTTACAGTAGGTTTGCCCTCAAAATCAATTGCGATTTCGTTGTAACTTCCTGATGTTTGTGTTTTTGTAAGAGAAATGAAATAGGCATTCCCATCGCGATAAAATGTTAACGGTTTGCCATCCTGCGAAACATTTGAAATATCCATAGGCTCCTGGAGGTCAACCTGCATCAATTTGCCTTCGTACAACACTTTGTATATGATTGTGTTACGCCCCTTCAACGAACTATCCAACGGGTTTACTTTCACATCTAAGTGGTAGTAGGACAAATCCCACCAAGCCCGCTCTTTGGTTATAGTTCCGCGCAGAGTATCCTGATGCGTGAATTTGAAATTTTGTCCGTAAATAACCGAGGACAAGAAAAACAACACGGGAATCAGGATGGCGTATTTTGATTTATTCATTTATTTAATCAGATTTTGAACGAACCCCAAAATTTTATTACGCTTCTTGGAAAATTGTTTTCATTCTCGTTCAATCACAACATTAGTTTGTAAAAAAACATACTATCAGCAACCTTATACTATTAGAACGTCAAGCCTAAAGCTGTTGATGGGTTGATGGGTTGATGTGTTGATGGGTTGAGTTGTTGAGTTGTTGATAGGTTGAGTTGTTCAGGGGTTGATAACAGCCTAACAGCCTACAGCCTAACAGCCTAAAAGTCTAAAACCCTAACAGCCTACCTCCCGGCAATTGTCTCAATTTCAATCAGCGCACCAAGTGGTAGCTTTACCACGCCATAAGCAGCGCGGGCTGGAGAACTTTCGGGATAATATTTGCCATAAACCTCGTTCATAGCTGCAAAATTATCCATATCGCTCAGCAAACATGTTGATTTTACAACATCGGCAAAAGAATAACCAGCTTCAGCCAAAATTGCTCCAATGTTTTTCATCACCTGTTCAGTCTGTTCTTTAATGCCTCCATCCACAATTTTTGAAGTTGCCGGATCAATAGGAATTTGTCCCGAAACAAATAACATCCCGTTAATTTCGATTGCCTGGCTATAAGGACCTATAGCTTTTGGAGCCTTGTCAGTAAAAATAACTGTTTTCATTAAATTGAATTTTTTAGGATTAGTTTAAAAGTATGGTGATGTGTATATCGTTTGCAAACAAAACAAATTTTCCCAAAGATAAAAAACTTACAGTATCGGTTCAGTGCCTAAAGTTATGAGTGCCTAAAATGCCTAAAGTTCCTTGCTAATTGTATTTGCTGAAATAACCAAGTACTCAGGCCCAAAAAGTTTGAAGGGTTTCTTAGTTTTGAAAATTAAAATCAACGGCATTTTGCAGGATTTTAAGCATTAAAGGTGTTAGAGGCACTAACTTTAGGCATTTTAGGCAATTTAGGCACTTTAAGTACTCTCAAAACATTAAAATTTTAACTGGCTGAATAGTTAGAACTTACAAATTATCCCTGAAATCCTTTTTCTTGGTAAGTTTCATATCCTGCAGCAAAGATGACTTAGCATTGATTTGAAAATTCCAGCTTTTCTGTGTCCCGTAAGGTATCCAGCTAAAACGCATTTCCCAGCAATGCAGGTCGCGGTACATGGTAATTTGGGTAAAGGAAAAATCGTTTTGTTGGAAATCGTAGCCGGTCTGCATCGAGATTTTCCATTTCGGGGTTAGGTTTACATCGCCCGAAACGCGGAATGTTTGGATAATTGTCCTCTTAAGTTCGTCGGCTGTCAAATCGGGCACAGTTGTTAAGCTGAAATTATAATCGGCCCTTAACGACCAAGGGTTATCCCAATCAACATACAAATGAGGGTTAGTAAGTATATCTTCAAGTTCCTGTTCCCTGTCGGACGAAACGTTTTCCTTCTTTTTATCGGCCTTGTCCTTTTTAAGCGGCAACTCAAACCCCATGCTCAAATTCCAGGCAGCATTGGTCAATCGCAACAATTTCTTATTCATCGAGTATTGGAACGTGTTTATCACAGGCCCGGGAACGCTTGAATAAAACGGGGTGTAGAATGGGCTTATTAAACCGTCGGCAAGTGTATAGCCATAAAATGGTTGGCGGTACAAACCATAAAAACTGTAAACACTCGAATACCTGATCTGTATTTTTTTGAATAAGGTTGTGGTTGCCGAGAGGCTTAGGGGTTGCCAACGCAGGGAATCCCTGGCAAGGTCGTAAGATGTAGAAATGTTAAAATTATCGATAAGCATTACTTTTTTAGACCCTGTAATTGTATCTTTCAGGGACCGGACTTTCATTTCGAGGTTATTGCCGAGGCCGAAATTAATGGTTCCCGATTTTTGGTTAGGTGGCGAACCGCAAATTGAATTCCCTTCGAAGATTGAATATTCGGCCATGGTGCCGCTAATGTTTGTTTGTACCGTTTTCCAATATCCAAGCTCTTCGGTGCCAAAATCGGGTGTAAAACTGAACCCAACCGATGGCCTTACAACGTGCCGTATAGCGCGGATAGGCCCTTTTTTAAATTGTTTCATCCCATAAATAGTTGTATTCAAGGATGAGTTGAAGCTGTAATCACGGGCAGTTTTGAAACCATTTATCGTATCAATATCAACATATCCTCCTGCCGAGTATAAAGTGTCTTCAATCCAGGTTTTGTTAATGGTTTTTGTGTACCACCTTTCATTATAGTTCAAGGAATTGCTCCAGGAGAAATATTTCAGCACTTTGAAAGAACCCGATAGTGGGATTGAATGTTTCATCCCGTTTACGAACCTATTGGTTACATCGCTTTTAAACAACAATGAATCTGCGGTACTCAGGTCGTTGCGCATATTCATGCTGTAAGTAACATTAATGGATTCGTACCATTTTGCAGGCCCAACTTGTACCTTTGGCTTAAACGGATAAAGCCTGTTTATACCAAACGAAACATTCGGCAGCGACAGGTTTACCAAATGCGTTTGGGTGTTCTGGCTGTGTGTTGCACTGCTTGTAAGGTTGCCCCAGGTTCCAAGGCGCAAATCGTAAGATACACTGGATGAAAATGTATTGGTGAGATAGTCGTTCACCGTTGCCGGGTTATATTTATTATAACTGCTCGATCCCGCGTTTACACTTGCCCCGAAAACCGAATTTGGCCTTGCTTTTGGATCCTGCCTGTGCGACCATGAAACAAAAAAATCGTTTCGTTTCATGTAATCTTTCGAGCCTTCGGTACCTGTAATGGTAAGGGCATATTTCAAGCTTAAATTGCCAGAGAACTTATACCTTTTCTTGTACGTGAGTGCAGGTTTTAAAGCCCAGCTTCCCCGTGAATATATATCGCCAACAACCTTTAGGTCAAAATAATCGTTCAACCCAAAATAATAGCCCCCATCTTCAAGAAAAAAGCCACGATCTGCCGATTCGCCATATTTTGGGATTATTAAACCCGAGCTGCGGCCTTTTTTGTTGGGGAACAATCCAAAAGGAAGCGCAATTGGCATGGGCACGCCTTCAACAGTAATATAGGCTGGCCCTGTTACAATCATATTGCCGCTCAGTACTTTTGCTTTTGTAAATTTTAAGGAAAAATGTGGGCTTTCGTCCAAATCACACGTTGTGTATTCGCCTTTGCCAATATCGGTAACGCTATCGTTTATCTTTTTTATTACCGACCCATGAATGTATCCTTCACCTTCTTTGGTAATTACATTCTGGATCAGCCCTTTACGGGTCGTAAAATTGTAAGCTATTTCTTTCGATTTAAAACTTAAGTCGCCTTGTTTGAATTCCGGCATCCCCACAGGGTTTCCCAAGGTGTCGTATGTGGGATAAGCATGGATGGTATTATCAGAAAAATTTATCGATATAATTGCCGCTTTTAGGTCAATATCCTCATATTGGATACTTGCATTGCCATACATCCATGCCATTTTGTTCTTGATATCCATGCTCAACGAATCGGCGGAGGCATAATCAATTTTTGTTGAAAGCATGAATTTATTTGCTTCTGCTTCGTCGGTAGTGGTATCTTGCGATACTAAGAGCGAATCGGGGACGTTATAGAACAGCGAGTCGGGGTTTGCCAAAGCAACCGAATCAGGAACTTTGGGCAAAAGGGTATCAGGTAATGCAACGAAGTTGGTTTTTAAAGCATTAAAATCGTTGCGGCCAAAATTAAAGCTACCGCCCTGAACAGTAATTAATACCGACAGTATAAGGAAAATGGTTATTAACCGGTGCTTTGTTTGTAACTTCGGCATCAAATATGCTGAAAATGAGGTTTACTTAGTAATTTTGTCGAAAATGTAAAAATATTTTGATTCCTGAACATACATTATTGGTGGTTAATTTTGTTAAATTGCAGGAAATCAAGTACATTTAGAATGAAGCTTTTATTCTAACAAAGGTGCAAAGCTAAACAAATTCGTGTGAAGATGGAAAAACGTATGTATAGGAGATTTCTTATCCTTTGCCTTTTATATTTTTTTGTGAATTTTTCTTTTTCCCAAAAGGTCAATACGGTTGTGTTGGATGCAGGCCATGGAGGCCACGATACCGGAGCCCTGGGAAAAAATTCGCGCGAAAAGGATATTGCTTTATCCATAGTGCTTAAATTGCGCGATTATATCAACGATAACATGGAAGGGGTAAAAGTCATACTAACCCGCGACGATGATACTTTTGTTGAACTTTATCGCAGGGCGCATATTGCCAACGAGAATAAGGCCGACCTTTTTATTTCCATACACTGCAATTCCACTCGATCATCATCAGTTTATGGTGTCGAAACTTTTGTGATGGGGCTTCATAAAAGCGATGCCAACCTTGCCGTTGCGAAAGCTGAAAATGCAGCAATACTCCTCGAAGATGATTATGTGGAAAAATACGATGGTTTTGACCCAAACTCACCGGAAGGGACTATTTTTTTTAGCATGATGCAGAACGCGTTCCTTGATAAAAGTTTGGGTTTTGCAAGCAATGTACAACACGAACTTGCCGATAACCTGAATAAATTTAATAGAGGTGTTAAACAGGCAGGTTTCCTTGTATTGTACAAAACAGCCATGCCAAGTGTGTTGATCGAAACCGGTTTTATCTGCAATGCGAACGACGAAAAATTCCTTTTATCGGCTAAAGGCCAGGATCAAACGGCTGAGGCAATTTTTAAGGCATTGCGCAATTATAAGAACCAGGTCGAAAAGAAAGCTCCCTTTACCGCGGGTTTTGACACTTTAATCAGGAGGACCATCATCGGTGAGCCAGATATATCCACAAATGTGATGCACCCCGAAGCACCTAAAACAGATACGGAAAACAAAGCATCAGATAAAGTTTCGTACAGGGTACAATTCGCTACGTATCCTGAGCTGGTTCCTACCACATCGGAAAAGTTTAAAGGAATAAAAAATGTAAAGGTCTATTTTCATTCAGGATCGTACAAATATACTTCTGGCGACTGCTCCGATTTTGAATCGGCTCTGATTTTAAGAAAATCAATCATTGGAAAAGGATACAAAGATGCATTTGTTGTAGCGTTTAAAGGTGAAGACCGGATTACAAACGAAGAAGCTAAGAGGCTAACCGATAAAAAGTAGTAATTTTGCCAAAAATATCATAAAATGAAAATCAGGCGCGAAGTGCTCTTAGGCATATTTGGATTAGTAACGGTGAGTATGTTCGTTATTAGTGTAAACTTCCTGAAAGGCAAAGATTTGCTCAACAGAAACCGAACTTTTTATGCTATATACGATGGCACGGCTGGTATTCAGGATGCTGCCCCAATTTCAATTAACGGCTTAGGGGTTGGTAAGGTTACCGATATGCGGTTTGTAAGCGACCAATCGAGCAAAGTTATTATCAAACTTAGTATTTATAATAACATATTTATCCCATCCAATTCAATAGCCCGCATTTTTAGCCTCGACCTTTTGGGGACGAAAAATATTGAAATTGTTTTAGGCGATTCAAAAATTGCGGCTAACGATGGCGATACATTGGTTGGAGGATCGCAAATGTCCATAACCGATGAGCTTGGGCAGCAGGTTGCACCAATAAAAGCCAAAACCGAAAAATTGCTGGCATCGCTCGACACCATGGTAAATGTTATGCAAAAAGTGCTTAATTCCGAAACACGCAAAAATATTGATGCTTCATTCATCAGCATACGCACCACATTGTCGAACCTCGAAAGCACAACATACAACCTTGATACACTTGTATATGGGCAACGTAAACGTATGGAACGTATTTTATTCAATATTGAATCCATAACCGAAAATTTCCGCGAAAACGATAAAAACATTTCCAATATCCTCACCAATTTTTCAAATATCAGCGATACGTTGGCTAAAGCAAATATTGCTGGGACGCTGAAAAATGTAAATTCAATTTTGACCCAGGTTGCCGGTATAACCGAAAAAATCGACAATGGACAAGGCTCGTTGGGCTTGTTGGTAAATGATCAAAAACTCTACGACAACCTTATCAAATCAACGGCACAACTCAACGCATTGATCGAAGACATGAAACTAAACCCTCACCGCTATGTTAACTTTTCGGTTTTCCCGCCTTCGAAGAAAAGGATGGAATATGGGAATTAGTTAATTAGAAAATGTGGTTAATTTGAAAATGTGGAGATTTGGGGATGTGGAGATGTGGGGATGTGGGGATGTGAAAATGTGGGGATGTGGGGATGTGGGGATGTGGAGATGTGGGGATGTGGGTATTTGGGTATTTGAGGATTTGAAAATGTGGGAATGTGGAGACATGGGGATGTGGAGATGTGATAATTGAGTCCACTCCGAAAACCTCTTTCACGGACAAAAACCCTGAAAGGGCGTAATATGAATAACCGTGGGTGAAGCCCACGGACGGATGA
Source organism: uncultured Bacteroidales bacterium (assembly GCA_903946925.1). Lineage (GTDB taxonomy): Bacteria > Bacteroidota > Bacteroidia > Bacteroidales > UBA4417 > UBA4417. Next base: position 23,499 of record CAJAXK010000138.1, read on the forward strand.
AACAAGAAAGCCCAGCCCTGAAAGGGCGTAATATGAATAACCGTGGGTGAAGCCCACGGAAGGATGAAACAAGAAAGCCCAGCCCTGAAAGGGCGTAATATGATTAACCGTGGGTGAAGCCCACGGAATAAAATGAAACAAGAAATCGCAGCCCTGAAAGGGCGTAATATGATTAACCGTGGGTGAAGCCCACGGAATAAAATGAAACAAGAAATCGCAGCCCTGAAAGGGCGTAATATGAATAACCGTGGGTGAAGCCCACGGAAAAAAATGAAACGAGAAAGCCCAGCCCTGAAAGGGTTGAATTTCAACACGCTAATGCAGAAATCTTTGGCCAATTGGATGTAAGGTTTTTCTAAATTTTATTTCAAGCCAAAAAGTTTAACCTATTCCAAGCATCACAACATGAGTATCGCTTGAATAAATCCTGATTCTCAAATATAGAATTGACTATTGATCAGCAGTATTTTGCAATTTATTGTTGATAGTATTTTGCGGGAATTTCTTCATATCTAAACAATTTGGCTGCACATCGCCTGTCATTTAAAACATTACATTCTCCAACAAACTACTAAACTTACCTTACAATTTCCTTTTATCTACAAACCCTTTTCACAAAAACATAAAATGAACACTTTCGAAAACCTAAACCTGTCGAAACAATTACAAAACGCCATTGCTGAATTGGGGTTCGAAAGGCCAACACCCATACAAGCTGAAGCTTTTCCCGTAATTTTATCGGGAAAAGATGTGGTGGGCATTGCACAAACAGGCACGGGCAAAACCTTGGCTTATATGCTTCCGCTGTTGCAGGACATTAAGTTTTCGAAACAACTTAACCCACGGATTTTGGTATTGGTCCCAACCCGAGAATTGGTTCTGCAGGTAGTGCAGATGACCGAAAGTTTCGCAAAATATATCAATATCAGGGTACTTGGGGTTTATGGCGGTGTAAACATCAACACCCAAAAACAGAAAGTTGCCCAAGGTGCCGACATACTTATTGGCACTCCTGGTCGCTTGTACGATTTGGCCCTTAGCGGTTCGCTGGTGCTAAAAGGGATAAACAAATTAGTAATTGATGAGGTTGACGTTATGCTTGACCTTGGCTTCCGGTTTCAACTCGAAAATATTTTCCAGCTTTTACCTGCCCGTAGGCAGAACATCATGTTTTCGGCAACAATGACTGATGAGGTAGCCGAATTGATTGACGATGATTTTACTACACCCGCCAGGATTTCGATAGCATTGAGCGGCACCCGCTTAGATAATATTTCTCAACAGTGTTACGATGTGCCTAATTTTTATACCAAAGTCAACCTTCTGTCACATTTGGTTTCCAACAGGGACGAATTCCGCAAAGTGCTTGTTTTTGTTTCAAATAAAAATAGTGCCGACAGGTTATTCCTGGCTCTTCAGGAGAAACATTCGTCCGAAACAGGTATCATACATTCCAATAAAACCCAAAACTACAGGTTCAAAGCAATTAAAGAATTTGATGAAGGCAAAAACCGGATTTTGGTTGCAACCGATATCATTGCCCGCGGATTAGATCTGGAGAAAGTTACCCATGTCATAAATTTCGACACACCGAATTATCCCGAAAATTATATCCACCGAATTGGAAGGACTGGCCGTGCCGAGCAACAAGGCAAATCATTGTTGTTTTATACCGAAAAAGAAGAAGCTGCCAAAGAGGCAATAGAGATGCTGATGTCCTACGAAATCCCATTGGCAGATTTCCCTGATGAAGTGCAGGTTTCGAACCAAAAAACACCCGAAGAACGTGCAACTACCGGCGACACAAAAAACCCATTCCGCAACGAAAAGAAAATAGAATTTGCACCAGGGTTTCACGAAAAGAAAGAAAAAAACAAGAAAACCAATCAAGGCGGTTCCTATAAAAGGGAATTGGCTGCAAAATATAAAAAGCCAAAAACAAAGGGTGATAAAACCTTTAAAGGAAGGGATAAAAAAAGGTAGCTTCTAAAATAGCCCATTCGTATAGTATTACTATTGCACAATCAACACATTTGCTTTGGTTATGGGTTATTGGGAAATAGTTAATAGGAATTAGGGAAATGGTTAATGAGTTTAAGTTTTTAGAAATAAAAAAATGGAAATAGTGGTTTGAAAGGCATATTTGTGGAATTGAAAGCATGGAAATGATAGTTGGGAACTGGTAAAAGGGGGAATTATAAATCAATAGTCAATATCGTTATTATTACTTGATATAAATCTACGCAAACGTTTGCAATTTCATCAAAATTTATATATTTGCCGCCTGCAATCATATTGAAATATGTTTGTTGTTTAATGTGTAAGTGTTTGACATTCAACCAAAACCTCATATTTTTTAAAATTTAAACCTACAAAACACATGGCAAATGCAATTAACAGACCCGGAATCAGTATTGATCTTGAGCAATATGGGATTACCGGGGTTGCACAGGTTTTTTATAATCTGGCGTACGAAGATCTTTTTCAACACGGAATGGATCCTTCACTCGAAGGATTTGAACGTGGTAAACTTTCAAACCTGGGAGCCGTTAATGTTGATACCGGCATATTCACAGGCCGTTCGCCAAAAGACAAATACATTGTAAAAGATTCAGTTTCAGAGGACACGGTTTGGTGGTCAACAATTGGAAAAAACGATAACAAACCTGTTTCACCCGAAGTTTGGGGTCATTTGAAAGCAATTGCCCAAAAACAATTGTCGAACAAGAAATTGTACGTGATGGATGCCTATTGCGGCGCCAATCCCGACACACGCTTGAAAGTCCGTTTTATTGTAGAGGTTGCATGGCAGGCGCATTTTGTAAAAAATATGTTTATCCGTCCATCGGATGAGGAACTGGTTAATTTTGAGCCTGACTTTGTAGTAATGAATGCATCAAAGGCTACCAACCCCAATTGGAAAGAACAAGGCCTGAATTCGGAAAACTTTGTGGTTTTCAACCTTACCGAAAGGATGCAGCTTATCGGTGGTTCGTGGTACGGTGGCGAAATGAAAAAAGGCATTTTCTCCATGATGAACTATTACCTTCCGCTTCAAGGTATTGCATCTATGCACTGTTCAGCCAATATGGGAAAAGATGGCGATGTTGCTATTTTCTTCGGCTTGTCAGGGACCGGAAAAACCACCTTATCCGCAGACCCAAAACGCGCACTTATTGGTGATGACGAACACGGCTGGGATGATGCCGGTGTTTTTAATTTCGAGGGCGGATGTTATGCAAAGTGCATAAACCTAAGCAAAGAAAACGAACCAGATATATACAATGCCATTCGCCGCGATGCACTTCTCGAAAATGTAACTGTGAACGATGATGGTTCAATTGATTTTGCTGATGGCTCAAAAACCGAGAACACCCGTGTTTCTTACCCAATCCACCATATCGAAAACATCGTAAAACCTGTTTCCAAAGGAGGCCACGCTAGCAAGGTCATATTCCTCACAGCGGATGCTTTTGGGGTGTTGCCACCGGTTTCGAAACTCACCGATGAGCAGACAAAATATCATTTCCTATCAGGCTTTACGGCAAAACTTGCCGGTACAGAAAGAGGAGTAACTTCCCCGCAACCAACTTTCTCCGCATGTTTTGGAAATGCTTTCCTTTCGCTGCATCCCACCAAATATGCGGTTGAACTGGTAAAGCGCATGGAAAAATCAGGCGCAAAAGCATATCTGGTAAATACAGGTTGGAATGGAAGCGGCAAGCGCATTTCGATAAAAGACACACGCGGGATTATTGATGCCATACTTGATGGTTCCATTGATCACGCGCCAACCAAAATGATCCCATTCTTCAATCTGGAAGTCCCAACCGAACTTCATGGCGTTAACCCTGCCGTTCTCGATCCGCGCGATACCTATCAGGAAAAAGCTGTATGGGACGAAAAGGCTCTGGATTTGGCAAAACGCTTTATCGACAATTTCGCTAAATACACCGATACCGATGAAGGTAAAAGGCTTGTAGCTGCCGGTCCTCAGATATAATAGGTATTAGATGTTTCAGGAGCAGGTAAATTTGGGGATTGTTACCAAATTTCCTGCTCCTGATTTTTATTCTCAACCAACTTCCCACTTCTCCTTGTCTCCCTTCTCTCCTCACACCTCTTCAATTTCACTGTTCCCTCTTCAAATGGAATGTCGCCCCAAATGTGGTGCTTGTTGCATCTATCCTTCAATAACTTCGCCAATTCCAGGTATGCCATCGGGAAAGCCGGCAGGCATTAGGTGTGTGCAGCTATTGGACGATATGCGTTGCGCCATATTTCTTAGCCCGCAGCGTCCGGATGTGTGTAAAGGCTTTAAACCAGAGGTGTTGTTTTGTGGGAATTCGCACGAAGAAGCACGGAAAATCCTTGAATGGCTGATGGAAAAGTGAGCTGTTGAAGCATCCAGCAATAAGTGGCAACAGCATTTCCATGCTCAATGTTTCAAAATACAGCAGTATTCATCAAAAGAACGAGTTATAAAAATCAGAAAATCAATAAATTAAAAAAATATTCATAAATAGTGTTAATTTATTGAAATATATCTTATTTTTGC
>CAJAXK010000139.1 GCA_903946925.1 uncultured Bacteroidales bacterium
CCAAATATCTCTGTATCCATAATAATTGGTAACATCACCATCATATGAAAATGTGCTATTCAATATTGCCAGGCCACCATCAAAGGTAACGATGGCATTCATTGCTTCGTCAGTGGAACTCCCACCATATATTTTATCCCATAGCATATTGCCCGCGCTATCAATTTTCATAATCCATACATTACAGCTATTGGGATATGGGTTAACCGTAATATCCCCATCTTCCGAACATTCAGTCCCAACCAGGTAATAATTGCCATCCAAGGTTGGAAAAACCCCGCATGACCAATCGTCATCTGATCCCCCATAATATTTCCTCCACAAGGAATCACCGGTAAGGGTAGTTTTTAGAAGTACTATATCCACATTGGTCCCTCTTTCCTGATCCCCGACTATATAATAACTATTGTCGGCCTGGAAAATTCCCTGTACATCAGTATCATATTTCCCACCTTTAATGCAATTCTGCCAATCGAACAAAATATGCTGGGCAGATAGGGTATTGATTAAAAAATAAAAGAAAGTTAATAGGATACTAAGTTTATACATGATAGGGCGGGATTAAAAAGTATTGCAATGTTTTGGGTTTTATGTGTGATGTAATTATTTTGAGCAAGCCAATAAGCAAAGCCCTTTTTCGTTGGCTTACCTATATCCGGTTTAGGGTTAATGGCAATGGTTTTACAGTTCATGTTTTTGCGAGGCAATAGGTTTCCGATACATCCATAACTAATAATCAACATAACTATAAACCTTAATTCTACTGCAAACCTAAGCTTTAAAACGGGGCAGATTACAAACGCTATGAATAAATTATTGCAAAAGCTAAATACTTGCATGTAATCAATGGGTTAACCAAACTTTCTCCATTCGGGAGCGTCTACTTTTCAGGCGCGTCCCGCCAAACTTCCCCACTTATAGGTGAATACTTCAACAAATAAAAATCCCCGCCACACCGCAGCAGGGATTTTTTTTATTTCTATAATCCTTACATCCCCTAATTAACACATTATCGCATTAGCACATTATCTCATTTTCAAATTAATCTCCACATCCCCAAATTTTCAAATTATCTCATTTTCACATTTTCAAATTAATTAATCACTACTCAATCTCACTTATCACAAAACACCACGCATAAAGGCAAGGGGGCGCTTTTTGCAAGGTCGCTGGTATAGTAATCACAGTTTCTCCATCCACGGTTTTCCATTTCAGTTTATTTTTGGTGCCAAGCAATTGTATGCTAGCATCCTTAGCAGGTTTAATCCCTTTAATAACAAGGGTAGGAGGGAGGTTCGCCTCATCCTTTGCGGCTAAGTAAATGGCATTTACCCGTTTGTCCTTGTTTTGCGTAAAGCAGATATTGTTTTCTTTATAAGGTGCAATGGGCCTTGTGCCATAAATAGCATCCCCGTTCACTTTCATCCAGGCGCCAATTTCTTTCATCCGTGTGTAAGCAGCAGAATCGTAATCGCCCAATGGGCTTGGGCCGATATTCAAAAGGTAATTGCCACCTTTGGCAACAATATCCACAAGGTAATGGATAATAGTTCCGGCTGGTTTATAAATATCGCCCGGCACGTACGACCACGACGAAGCCATAGTCATACACGTTTCCCACGGATAACTAAGCGGCACATCAGGGATTTGCTGTTCGGGGGTACGGTAATTCTCAAATTCGCCACTTACCGAACGGTCCACCACAATAAGTCCCGGCTGATGCCTGCGGCCCATGGCGGCAATGTTGGCCATATCAATATCCTGGTCGTAAGGGATGGTTTTCTGCCAGTCAATATTTGGGTCAATGCTTTGTTTGGGCCTAACCCAGCCACCATCGAGCCAAAGTATGTCCACTTTCCCATAATTGCTAAGTATTTCCTCAATCTGGTTGTAGGTAAAATCCTTGTATTTCTGCCAGCGTTCGGGATAGCGTTTGGGGTCATAGTTCACGTTGCGGTCTTTGGGTGGGAAATACGGCCACCAATACGAGTCGCAATGCCAGTCGGGCTTCGAGAAATAAGTGCCGATTTTAAAGCCCTCTTTCCTGAATGCTTCCGTAGCCACCTTGCCAACATTGGATTTAGGGTTGGTGTGGAAAGGCGTCTTGGTGCTGGTAATTTTGTAATCCGTGTATTTGCTGTCGAACATGCAAAACCCATCGTGATGTTTAAAAGTCAGCACCATGTATTTAAAACCGGCATCCTTAGCAGCCACAGCCCATTTATCAGGGTTAAAGTTTATGGGGTTAAATGTTTTCTGCAAATCTTCGTACGCTTTTTTGTACGTAGTGTAGTCGCTCGAAAAAGGGCCTTTGCGTTGTGTCCAGCCCTCGTCTTCGGGGCAAATGCTCCACGATTCCACCACGCCCCATTGGCTGTAAGTGCCCCAGTGCATAAAAATCCCGAATTTCAAATCTTGCCAATCTTCAATGTTTTTAACAACCTGCGGGTCGTTGGGAACAATGTACGGGTTTTCGGTTTCCTGGGCATGGGTTATTTTGCCAATTATCAGCAAGAATAGGAAAGTAAAGAAAATTGATTTCATGTTGAATTGTATTATGGTTAGAAATTATGTTTGTAAACCGAAACCCTGTTCGCATTATTTATTAAATTGATCAATCCATTTCAGGAACTTCGTTAGCTGGTTCGGAAATCCTGGCACCAACAAACGAATAGTAGATTATGAACACGTAACTTGCAAGCGGAACCAGTATAGCCAAAGCCATGCTATGGGTTGTGTCGGATATAAATCCCATTAAAGGGGTCCACACAGCTCCACCAATAATTGCCATAATAATCATGGAACCACCTAATTTGGTATGAGGCCCCAAACCCTTGATGCCCAGTGCGAATATGGTAGGAAACATCAGCGACATAAAAAAACTGGTAGCCACCAATGCCCATCCTCCGATAAAACCGGGAATAAACACCGCGGCAGAACATAACAGCACATTTATAATGCTATAAATACCCATTAACTTCCTGGGTTCAATATGTTTCATCAGAGCCGTTGCAACAAACCTTCCGACCCCAAAAGCGAGTATGGAAACAAACAGCAAGGTACCAGCCTCTTTTTCTGATTTTTGCATATAATCTTTCAGGTATTGTATCATAAAACTCCATGTCCCTACTTGTGCCCCAACATAAAAAAACTGGGCTGCTACACCTTTCAGAAAGTGAGGATACTGCATCAAAGCAGATAGTTTTCCTGTATTATTGCCATCCGGGCTTGTTGTCTTTTTCTCCACAGGGAACTTAGTTTTCCATATCAGGAATGCCAATAAAAGTATGATGCTTCCAATAATAATGTAAGGTGGGCCAACCCGCATAATCTCCTCGTGAAGGTATGCCGGATATGTGCCATCGAGTTTCATTTTATCTATTTGTATATTCGATAATTCGGTTCCCGAAAAAATAAAAACTGTTCCTATAAGCACGCCGGTCATTGATCCAAGCGGGTTGAACGACTGCGACAAATTCAAACGCCGTTCCGAAGTTGCCGGGTCGCCCAAAACAGCAATAAAGGAGTTGGAACCTGTTTCCAGGAATGCCAATCCACTTGCAATTATAAACAAGGCAAAAAGAAAGAAACCATATTGCCCCGTACTTGCTGCTGGCCAAAACAGGAAACAACCTGCCGCAAACAGCAGCAAGCCGATAATTAGCCCTGTTTTGTAATTGTATTTTTCCATTATTAAGGCTGCCGGCATGGCAAGTAAAAAATAACCCATATAAAATGCCGATTGTACCAAACCTGCCTGTAACCGGCTCAACTCGAACGATTTCATGAATTGTGGGATAAGTATGTCGTTCAGGTTATTGGGCAATGCCCAAAGGAAGAAAAGGGCTGTTACCAATACAAAAGGAAGTATGGAATCTTTGCTTATTATTTTGTGTTCGTCGGTCATGGGGAGTTTTTTAAATCTAATCCTTTAGTTGTATGATTTTGTAAGGTCAAAGGTTAAAAGTCAAAGGGCAAAAGTTAAAGTTTGCTTCGTAAAGCCTTTTTGCCACAAAGCCACTAAAACTCTAATTTTCACTAAGTTAATAATGATGAAAAACAATGCTTTGTGAAACTTTGTATCATCGTGTCTTAGTGGCGTTTCTTGATTTAGAAGTTTTCTGGTGGACTAAAGGTTAAACGAATTTTTGGCAAGAGCATAGTTGAAAAACCTTTGATGATTCTTAACTTTGATATGTTAGCTTTCATCTTATGGAATTAGTTTCTACACCTTCACTTTGCATTTTGCCTTTTGAACTTTGCTTTTTGAACTGTTTTACAAATTGCTTTTCCTCCTGATTTTTATCTGCATGGCTCCATCCACCACTTTATCGGAAACTAAAATGATGTATCCACCGCCACCGGCTCCCGAAAGTTTCCATCCATGCGCCTTATCTTTATAAAAGTCAATGGTTTGTAAAATTTCTTCATCCACCATAATTGGGAACATGGCAATCTGTGCCTCGAAAGATTTCCTGAAAGAAATGCCAAAAGCTTCTACATCTTTCCTCAGTATGGCATCCCAACATTCTTCTGTTGCTTCGGCCAGTTTTTTTGCTCCGGCAAAGTCTATTTTGGTGTTATCCAACGGGCTGTACGAACCGCCCCTTGGACCCAATGTAATAAGATAAAGATTGCTTTCAATCCAGGCGAGCGTTTCTTCATCAGTGTTTGATGTGATTTTTTCTGGCCAGTATTTCCCATCATAATCCAATTTGTTAAGCCCGGCAAGCACAATTCCCAACGAATCCTGCGAACCTGAAATCTGTTCGGTGCCGGGAGGATTTTCGAAACTGAACAACATTTTTGCCAGATGTTCGGCATCGCCATGGGGTATTTCGTTACGCCACAATTCAATAGCTTTTCGCCTTGTACTCGACGACATGCCACTTCGATCATTGAATTCTATAGTTGGTTCAATGCTGATGGTTAAAACAGATCCAGGATAAAATTTCGAAACATAAGGTTGGTCAAGCCAGCCACCTGCCAGGTCAATCCTGAAAGGTATGGTACATTCAGTACGCAGGGATGTGGTGGAACGTATGGGCAAATTGGCATGAGGGATCCGTTTAAGTATATGGTAATCAATGCCTAATTCCAGACAAAGAGCCTGTTTAGTTGGTGTATGCCCATCTTCGTTTACCACGAAAACATCGGGTTTAACCATTTCCAATTCCTGTTCAAAGTCAATATAACCCCAGCCTGAGTTTATCAAACATTTTTTAACACAGGCCAAAGCATCGATCATATATTTTCGTTCCGACTGTGTATTTACCGGATAGCGCCCTTTCAGGTGGTGGACGTTGGCATCGGCGCCTATGCTCACATACAAATCGCCATAAGTTGCGGCTTCCTGCAAAAATGCAATATGCCCACTGTGCAACAAGTCGAAACACCCGGTTACAAAAACTCTTTTTCTTGCTTTTTCAGAAACCATCTCAATATTTTCAGTGTGGAAAACCTCTGTCATTTCTGTAAGTATATTTTTCTCATTCAGTATTCTTGCAATAATATCAAGTAAGGACGATATATCAGATTGCGCATAGGTTTCTATATAAACGTAGCAAGTATCAACCCCTCGAAATATCCTCAGGCAGTTTAAATTATATGTGGTTCCCCAAAAGTCAATATCCCCAAAATAATCTTTTGGAACGGTTAAAGGCAAATCGTTTGAAGTCGGGATTGTAAATGCGCGGCGGACAATTTTAGATTCTGGTTTTGAAGCCGAATCAAAAGAATACCAGGTATTTAAGCCTGCCCACCATTCGTTTTCTTTCCTGGATTCAAGCGGAAATTGCATTTGGTCCGTAAGTTTCCACCACTCCCGGGTTGATTGGTCGGTGCCAATATCCTGCATATCCTGTTCGTAGTTGTTACCGGTATAAACGATATGGCTGAAAAGTATGCCGTTGTGCAGGAAAATGGAATAATCACCAATGTTCGACTTATTTATGCGGTTCAATACCTCCGGAAAAGTATGTTTATGCAAGGCGATATACTGTTCCTCAAATTCCTTTTTCAGGCCAATAATACTGCCGAGGATAAACTGTTTGTTGTTGGTCATAAATATGATGTAACTCTAGTTATAATGCCTTATTTATGTGTACTGGAAGTCGTAAACTAGTATTCCTAAATCCTAAATCCGCAATCCGCAATCCCACATTCCTCTCATCTACTGTTTCGTAATCTTACTGGCAAACCCACCACCCGAAGCCAGTTTAATTGTTATCACGCTTTTGTTATCAACTGTAAATGTTTCGGCTGCAAAATCTTCGGTACGTCGTTCAACATTTACCCCATCTTTAAAAATGCTTATCTGATATTTTCCTTCATCGAGAAATGAAAGTGGAATATCGAAATTGCGTTCGGTAAAATCTGTCATCGAACCTAAATACCAATCGCTTCCTTTTTTTCGGGCAACGGTTACAAAATGGCCAATGGAAGCATTTATACAGGAGGTTTCGTCCCAAGTTACCGGAACTTTGGCTATAAATGACAAACACTCAGGTTCTTTCAGGTAATTGCTCGGGTTGTCGCAGAGCATTTGCAAAGGGCTTTCGTAAATAATGTATTTTGCCATTTCGTGGCACCTTGTCCCCATGCTCATAGGCGAACTCCAACTGATGGCAAAAGTTTTTTCGCTTGAATTGATCATGGCACCAGGCGTATAATCCATGGCTCCGGCAAACATGCGGGTAAAAGGCAAGGTGCAATCGTGGCCGGGAGTTATATTTTTCGACCATTTAACATTTTCAAGCCCTTTCACACCTTCGCGGGTGAGTACATTGGGATAAGTTCGGCTTAATCCTGTTGGCTTGTATGAGCCGTGAAAATCAACAAGCATCCGGTAAATAGCAGCAGTTTTTGCCACTTTTTCGTAAAAATTAACCATAGCCTGATCGTCGCGGCAAAGAAAATCTACTTTCAAACCAACGCAGCCCCATTTTTTGAATTTTGCAAAGGAGGATTCATATTTTTCTTCCAGTGCCCTGCCGGTAACCCAAAGAATGATGCCAATATTTTTTTGTTTTGCGTAAGCAAACAAAGCATCCATATCCATGTCGGGATTAATCTTTTCAAGGTCTTCCGGTTTCGACCAACCTTCGTCGAAAACCACATATTCCAGTTTGTTTGCTGATGCAAAATCAATGTAATATTTATACGTATCAGTGTTTATTCCTGATTTAAAAGGAACCCCGGAAATATTCCAATCGTTCCACCAGTCCCAGGCTACTTTGCCCGGTTTTATCCATGATGTTTCGGCCAACCGGCATGGACTCCCGAGACGGTATGCAATATCGTTTTCCAAAAGTCGCGCTTCGTTTTCGGCCAAGCCGAAACCACGCCAAGGGAATTCGCGGGTGCCGTTCGTCCGGGCGATGTACTCTTTTCGGCTTACGATACCATAATCGCGGTCAGTTTTGGGTTTCATCTGGTCAACCACTTTTGGGAAAGTTCCCGAAAACGAACCGTCTCCTTTATCGCTGCCAAGCAGGTAAAGCCCGGGATAATCCAACAAATCGCTTTCGGTGAATGCTGCAATTGTACCATTAACTTTTCGGAAAACAGCCGGCAAAATACCCATTTGATTGCTCTTGATGGATCCGGCCATCCTGCAGGTATAAAAGCGCTCGGAATGGGAAACAAAATTGTCCTCGTCGCCATAATATACTGAATCAGCAGCAGCCATATTCAGGTTAACTGTTTCATTATTAATTGTTATCGAATCGTGGAAACGGGTAATCAGCCGCCATGCTACACCATCATTATAGGCGCGGAGTTTTATGCCATAATTGCCTTTAAACCAAATTTCGGTTTCGTTGTATTCGTCCTTAATCCTACTGCGCTTTTCAGCAACGGGAGGAACAATCCAGGTGTTTATTTTCCGGGTAATTACCTTTCCTCTAACAGGATTTGAAAATGCTTCAGGATATTCGCTGATATTCATCGAAACCAGTGATGGAGCCATTATTTGCTGCTTGTTGTAATCAACAGAGAGCATCAGACTGCTTGTATAATCGAGCTTGATAACCGCTTTCCCATCAGGCGACGACACAACAATTTCCTTTGCTGTGGTTCCGTATGCGGAGATTAAAAGGAGTAATAAAAGGAATACTTTTATTGTAAAGCTCTTTTTTGATTTTCTAATCATGGGGTGCATTGTTAAGAATATGAATTAAAACACTGGTTTTCTTTGGTTTATTTCAACGTAGCGATAACTTTGGCAATCTGTTCACCAATCCCAATTTTGTAGCCTTCGGAATAGTAAAGGAGGTTGCCGTTTTTATCAGAGATGGCTATTACCGGAAAATTGCTGCCACTGTTCGTTTTACGCAACTTATCTATGTGCAACAATAAGTTTGAATCCTTATCGAATGCGAATTTGCTTTGCTTTGGAAGGTTCGGGAAATTGGATGGTTTAAACGATGAACTCACTTTGTTGCCGGCTAAAAGAAATACCATTCCTCCACTCCAGTTTTCGATAAGGCTTTTTACAGCCGGAATATCGGCCATTACATGTTTTGTAGGTTCTTTATCGGGATCAATCCACACCATAATACAGCCCTTTGTCGAAATTAAATTGGATAATGGAATGGCATTATTAGTTTGATAATCAATAAATTTAGTGGCTGAAGGGTTGATTTTTCCAAAAGGGATTATAGGTGTAAAATCCTGACGGATAACCACATTTATATCGGTGGTTAGCTTTGTTGGGACTTCAAAAAAAGTTACTGACGAAAGTACGCTTCCATCGGATTGACGGTTGCCAGTAACCAAGAGGTATTTTCCTGCTTCTACTTCGGTTTTAGCTTCAAATTCACTCAGTTTCATTCCATAATCAAAATCAACTGTCCTGTAAACTCCTTTATTGTAACGTGCAATGGTAAAATTGATGGCATATTTCGGGTCGAAATTTATGTCAGAATTCACGAAACGGATGAAGCCTTTTTCAGTAATATTTTCGGTAACTGGTTCAAATGCAATATTTTTCCAGTCTTTTCCATCGTAATATTGAGGCAGATTAGTAGCTGTGTTAATCCTGGCAGCATGCCCAAGACTCCGGCAAACGGCAACGAAAAATATATCGCGGGATCGGTTATCAGCTACCTTTAACTCAAAAACCCCTCGTGGGGAAAGCGGTGCCCTCGAATGTAGGTTTGAGGTATTGTCAATCCTGATGTTCGACTTTATCCACGCCACAAGCACATTCATATCGGTTTTAAATTGCATAACAAACTCATAACCAAACTGTTTTTGTAGAAAAGAACGCCATGGGAGCATCATTTCGTTGGCAATTCGGCCACTCATCACGTATTTGGCGAAAAACTCCTTGTCCTGGCTCGAAGCCGGGTTGTTGTAATTAAAAGCATTTGCAAGATGATCGTTCAGGATTTCAGCTTTTGTATCGCGGATATCTTTTTCCGAAATGGCTTCGAGCATTAAAACCGCCCATTCTTTTTGAGATTTTGAAGTGCCAGAAATAAATTTGGCTATTTCTTCCCAGTTGCCATAACTGTTCCTGAAAATTGGCAACAGTTTCTCGGCAGACAATCCTTGTTCCGCCGAAAATGCCGCAACCCATGCTGAATCTTTAAACGTTGCCATATACGCCGTACGGATCGAATCTTCGGCATGAAGCCGTTTTGTGTTGTTTTCGGCCACTTTCGGGCTGGTTGATTGTGGCAATGGCGTTTTTTGGACAGGCGGCACAAAATCAAAATTCTCGGTTATTCCAGTCGTGTGTTTATCCGAAATATTAATCGTAACCGAATCCATTTTATCCACCGAAATCTTTTTGTACCCCCATTTGTCGCCTTGGTAAGCCCAAATCAGTAAATCGCCAAGCCCTGTAATTATTGAGCTTATGCCGTTTTGATCCGTTTTCCCTTTTGCAATGGGGTAAAACTCGGCGTAATTATAAAGTTGGAATTCGACGTTTGCATCCTTTACAAGTTTGTTATCAGTATCAGTTACTTTAACAAAAACAGGTTTAGCGGCTGCATAATTTTGTATCAGGTTCAACTCTGCAAAACATTGCTGCTTTTCGATTACAGGTTCATTGCCATTGTAAGCTCCAAAAGCCCTCGTGTGTACAAGCATTGCACGGCGGGCAGGTTCGGCAAACCATCCCATATCCAGTTCGGGGTCGGGTTCGCAGGCACCGAGGAAATGCCATTTCCCATCAATCCAAACTTCTACCCAGGCGTGGTTGTCGTCGGTGTGCGCCCAACGCGGAGTGTAAACCTGCCGGGCAGGAATTCCGGCGGTTCGGAGTGCTGTAACAGTAAGCGTTGATTCTTCACCACAGCGGCCAAAAGATGTTTTTATCGATGCTAAAGGAGAACTTGTGCGTTCGTCGGATCCGCGATAGGTAACTTTTTCGTGGCACCAATGGTTGATTTCCAGGGCGGCATCGTGCATGTTCAAACCGGCAATCCGGGTTTTAATCTCGGGGTACATCACAACCCTGAAAAGATCGATGTTTTCGTTGTTCACGCGGGGAGGCAATACAAAATGCAGGAAAATATCTTCGGGAATTTGTGTACCCCATGGCATTTCATTTTTAGCAGTCAGAGTGGCTTTTGTTTGCTGAAAGAAAAAATCCCCATCGTAATCGGCCAAATCGCTTAGTGGCATGTAGGCATACAAATATTCCAGGGCTTGTTTTTCGTCAGCGGACAAAGGTTTTTTGAACACTTCAAAAAGCTGCTGACTCCTGCCCGAAGCCAAAAGTTGCTGTTTTTGCAACTGAATCTGCATATCGGCTAAGGTTTTGCTATCCTTAATCAGTTGAGCATTAGTGGCAAAGGATGCAAGGATCAAAATCCCCAAAAACAAAACCTTCTTTACCGTTTTCACAGAAATCGCATTTCCCCACATTTTCATACATTCAGTTTTTACTAAATTTAGCACTTTCGTCAATCTAAAAATCCAATTGGTATTTTCATTTCACACTTCGCTCAGTCTCTAGAATTACCGCATTGGCAAATTATCACATTACCACATTTTCAAATTCAGGCCGTTAGTGAGTTGTAATTCAACCCTTTCAGGGCTGTTTTTTCTCCGTGGGCTTCACCCACGGTTAATCAAATCCCGCCCTTTCAGGGCTTCTATTTGTAAAAGAGCTTATCGGAGAGATTCAATTTCCACATCCCCACATCTCCAAATTCTCAAATTCTCACATTACCACATTATCGCATTACCACATTACTGAATTTTTACATCCCCACATCCCCACATCCCCACATCCCCAAATTCTCACATTAATTAATTATAATCTCATCCACAAACATCCACGCTGGCCCGCCATTCCCTTTGTGCCCGGGAGGACAATTGCCAATATTGGTTGCAATAACTTTTACAAAACGTGCCTTGGTTGCTGCGTTGGTTTTGGTAACCAGGGTTTTGAGTATGACGCCTTCTTTGTCCTGTGGGATATTGTTCCGGATTACGACTGCCGATTTGTAATCAACCCCGTTTTCGGAAACCAGGAACTCAAGTTGCGATGGCATAAAAACCCAGGAATTTATATCCTGAAGGAATCCTGCGCCAAAAGTGGTAAATGACTTCACTTCCCTGAAATCAATTACCGCTTCGAGGTTCACTTTTTCAAAACCAAGCCAGCCATTTACCCTGAAATCGGGCGAACAACGGATGCCGTCAATCAAATTGTTGGCCCCACCACTCGAATACTGGTTTGCTGGAGGGAAAGTCAATTTAATATCCCTGTCATCTGTCATTTTTACAAATTCCGACGAAACCCAAATACTCGACTTCCCTCCTTTTTGGGCATAAAAGTTAAGTTTTGACGATTGATCAATCGTAAATGGCCCTTGATAGGTTTGGGTTGAAGTTTTACCATCGCTGCCTGTCAGGCTATAAAAAATGGTAGAACCCGGAATGGCACTAATGCTTATTTCCTTTTTATCTTTAAACGATTTCGCTGCATCCAAAATAGCTGGTGCCGGGATTATTAAATTGTCGGTTATGGAGGTAAAAGGTTCGTTTTTTTGTCCAACACCCCAGCTTTTATTGGGCTTGCTGTCCATTACAAAAGTAAGATCGCCGCCATTCATTATATCAGCATGTTTCAGGAACGATGCTTCGTATTTCTTTCCGTTTAGCGAAGCCGATTTTATGTAGAAATTACTTTCCGAAATATCTTTTGCATTGATAATGAACTTCTTCCCATTTTCGAGATGTATGGTTACTTTATTAAACCAAGGCGTCCCAATTACGTATTTGTCGGTTCCGGGCGTAACCTGATAAAATCCCATGGCACTCATTACCGCCCAGGCCGACATTTGCCCGCAATCCTCATTCCCGCTCAAGCCATCAGGGTTGTTGTGATACAAGGTATTCATGATTTTGTGTACAAGTTCCTGTGTTTTATAGGGTTGGCCAACAAAAGGGTACAAATAAGCAATGTGGTGGCTGGGTTCGTTTCCATGGGCATATTGGCCGATTAGCCCGGTAATATCGCTTTGGTCGCGGCCCGAAGTTTTCGACGAAACACTGAAAAGTTCATCCAACTTTTTTGCCAGGTTTTCTTTTCCACCATGCATTTGTATCAATCCATTCATATCCTGAACAGCAGAAAAACTATATTGCCACGAATTGGCCTCGGTATAATTGAAATTCACTTCAAAAGGATCAAAAGGGTTGAACCATCCGCCATTTGAGCGGGCGCGCATAAACCCTGTGGAAGCATCGAACATGTTTTTATAATTCTGTCCGCGCTTAATGAAATCGGTATGAACAGCATCATTTCCTACGGATTTGGCAAACTGGGCAATACACCAATCGTCATAAGCATATTCGAGGGTTTTTGACACACTTTCCGATTCGTCTTCGGTCGAAATAAAACCGTTCTTTTTAAGGGCATTCAGTCCGATATTACCTTCGCGGAAAGCACTTTTTTGCATGGCAGCAAGTGCTTTTTCGGTGTCGAAACCTGTAATCCCTTTCAGGTAAGCATCAACTATTACCGGAACCGAATGGTAGCCAATCATGCAGAAAGTTTCATTTGCGGCAAGTTCCCAAACCGGCAATAAACCGCCCTGGTTGTATTGCACCAGAAAGGTTTTGATATAATCAAGCGTGCGTTTCTGATCAATAATGGTCATGAGTGGATGGCAAGCCCGGTATGTGTCCCACAGCGAGAAAACCGTATAATTGGTAAAAGAAACATCTTTATGCACTTTCAAGTCACGGCCACGGTAGCTGCCATCCACATCCATATAGGTGTTTGGGTTCACCATGGTATGGTACAAAGCAGTATAAAAAACCGTTTTCTGTAAATCGGAACCACCTTCAACCTCAATTTTTGCAAGTTCCTTGTTCCAGGTAGCTTTTGCGCTTTCGCGGATTTTGCCAAAATCCCAGCCCGGCATTTCAGCGTTTAGGTTCAGCCTTGCACCCGCTTCGTTAACTGCCGAAATGCCTACTTTTACATATATTTTTTCGCCGGCTGTAGTATTAAAATGGAAAATGGCTTTGATATTCTTCTTGTTTTCAACCGATTTGATGCCAGGTTGGGTTTCGTTGTCCACTGCAATTTCATAACTTGAAAATGGTTTTGAAAACTCGGCAACAAAATAAACATACTGGTTTTCGGCCCATGAACGCGACCTCCTTAAACCTTCAATTTGTGTGTTGCTTATCACTTTTAAGGATGATTCCAGAACTTCGTCGCGGTGAAAAAGGTCGAGCAGGATATTGGCTTCCTTGCTGTTGGGAAATGTATAACACTGCATCCCTGCACGGGTAGTCGCCGTTAGTTCGGCAGTAATCTGGTAATCCTCGAGAATAACCTTGTAGTACCCTGGCTGGGCAATTTCGCTATTATGGCTGAACTTGGAACCATAACCAGGTTTTCCATCGGAGCCGTTGTTCCAGCGTGTTTCGCCAGTTGTGGCGGTAAATAATATATCGCACAAATCGGGCACACCTGTTCCGTTAAGATGTGTATGCGAAAAACCGTATATAAAACTATCGTCGTAATGATAGCCACCGCAGCCGTCCCAACCTTCGAGCCTTGTATCGGGGCTTAACTGCACCATCCCGAATGGCATGGTTGCACCAGGATACGTATGCCCGTGGCCGCCAGTGCCAATAAACGGGTTTACAAAATCGGCAGGCGTTTTTTGCGCCATGCTAAGTTGTGTGGAGGCTATCACCACAAGCAGGATAAGGAAGTTTTTTTTCATAAATACGCGGAAATATAGGGTGCTTTATTAGCGTGATTTGTCTTATAACTCAGTTTGTAAAAATACACTCTTTTTAAATTTATTTATAAAGTGCGGGAAATTAATTTTTTTTGTTCCTTTGATGTATCATGAAATATCGGAAAACAGCTAAAAATGAAAAATCAAATGCAGAATTTAAGTAAAACCATACAATTTTTTGTGCTCGCCTTGGCTTCAAATTTTATATATGCCCAGCAGCCCTCAACTGTTATAATTCCGCGAAATTACATTTGCTACCATACATCCACTCCTATTTCAGTTGATGGTTTGCCCAACGAAAAGGATTGGCTAAATGTGCCGTGGAGCGATAATTTTATTGATATTGAAGGCGATTTGAAACCTGCACCAACATTTAAAACGCGGATGAAAATGCTTTGGGACGATAGTTTTTTATACATCGCAGCTGAATTGGAGGAACCCCACGTATGGGCAAACCTTACCGAGCGCGAAAGTGTAATTTTTTATGATAATGATTTTGAGGTATTTATTGATCCTGATGGCGACACCCACAAGTATGTTGAATATGAAATGAACGCCTTAAACACACAATGGGACTTGCTGTTGCTAAAGCCTTACCGCGACGATTTAATACAAAATGTTGCCATCGATAACTGGAATATTAATGGGATAAAATCAGCCGTACACATTAACGGGACTCTCAACAACCCAAATGATATTGACAAAGGCTGGACTCTCGAAATTGCAATCCCTTTTGATGCACTGATTGAACTTAACACTACCGGCAAATTGCCAGTGCAAGGCGAGCAATACCGTGTTGGTTTTTCGCGGGTGGAATGGATTGTGGATGTTGTTGACGGCAAATACAATAAACGCACCCACAAAGTGGATGGAAAGGAAAAACCCCTGCCCGAAAACAACTGGGTTTGGTCGCCGCAAGGCGTAATCGCCATGCACCAGCCAGAAACCTGGGGCTTTGTACAGTTTTCGGAGAAGAGAGCTGGAGAGGGTTCAGATTCGTATATTCCAGATCCTGACAACGAATTGAAATGGGCGTTACGCCAATTGTATTTTAAAGAAAAGTCCTATTTCGAGAAAAATACTAAATACACAACTGACTATAAATTGCTTGGGTTGAAAGAAATTTTGATTAACGGAAAACCTTTTATACCACAGATTAAAACAACTTTTACCATGTTTGAAGCAGTAGCACCAAGCTCCGATGGAAAATCAATCTGGCATATAGTTCAGGATGGCAGGATTTGGAAAGAATTGAAGTAAGTTTTGGGAAAGTCACGAATTCAGCGTTTCAATAACCTCCCCATCCAAAGTATAATATTTCCTCATCAATTGCCCCGTCAGGCAGGAGTGGACCGGCAGTATTGCCACAAGGTCACCTGGCTTTAGTCTGCAATCAGTTTTGGTTATCTTAATTATGCCATGTTCCTGCGACAAGGCTTTTACAAATCCGAGCAAATTTCCTGTGTCCCATTTATTCCCATCCCAACTCACTGCAAGTCCGAAAATTGGTCCCGGATAGGGTAGGAGGGAGGCGTGTTCCTTCGATAAGTGTATGGCACCTCCATAAATCACTGCTTCCGAACGGTTTGTGTGTATTGCCACTACAGGGCAAACCAATGCAACTGCAATATTTTCGAGCAAACATGATCCTAAAGCAAATTGCATCACATCGTAAAATACAAAATTTCCCGGGCGTATTTCGTCAATTCCTTCTGGTATTTGTAGTTGACTACAAGTTGGTGTATCGCCTACCGAAAGGATGAGATTTGGGAATTTTGCCTGATACTTTTTCTTAAGTTTAAGAAGTTCATTGGTAGTATGTTGGCTTATTTGTTGCAACTCTGCCTTGTTTTTTGCATGATACGAGTTTCCGCTATGCGTTAAAAAACCTTTGAAATGAAGTTTGGCTGGATTTGCTGATTTTAAAACCTTGTCAATTAGTACAATATCCCCTGAATCAATTCCTGTTCGGTGATATCCTGTATCAATTTTTATGAAAAAGCCACAGCTTGCAAGCAATTTTTTTGAAAGAAAATTTGCGGTTTCTTCCGATTCTATCAGCAGGTTTATTTGGATCCGCGATGCAAGCTCGTTTATTTTGTCCAACTCCAGCAGGTTGACTGGAAAAGCAATGGTAATATCCTTCCAACTATGATTGGCAAAATATTCAGCCATGCTAACCGACGAAACGGTAATTGCCGAAATACCTTCTTCCCTGAACCACTCCCCAATAGCTGCCGACTGATGCGTCTTAAAATGGGGACGGAAAAAAGCCTTGCTTTCGTTGGCTTTTACATTCATTTGTCGGATATTCTGTCGGCAGATTCCTAAATCCAAAACCAAAGTTGGTGTTTTGATATTAAGCATAGCGGATGGGGTTATCCCTGCAAAATTGATACATTTGCACAAATAAAAAGCATAGTATGAAGAAATTCATTTTTATATCTGTTGCATTGTCAATGGTTTTGCTTTCCTGCAAAAGTGGTGAAAGTGCTGATAAAGATTTGGTTACCAAACGGATTCAATACGATGTGGTTATTCAAAACCCTGAAACCGATATGGATTGGTGGGTGCAAAATGTTGAAGGGAGCAACCGCGAAAAGTTGATTCGAACCATAATCCAACAAGTATCTGAGGGCGAAGTAAAAGCTTATGATTTCCAATCATGTAAACCTTATTCCGTGAGCGAAATAAAGGAAATAATGAGGCGCACCGACAGCATAAGCATGGAAAGCCCAATCCCTCCCTACGATATGGTTGATACGGTTTTGGTTACCGAAATCCGCTTGTCCGACATAAAAAAGCTACGTTTTCTCGAAGAATGGAGCATGAACAGTAAAACACTAGCTTTTACCAAAAAAGTTGCCGGGCTTTGCCCAATGGTAGAGCGACATTCCGATTCTGGCGAATTGCTGGGTTATAAGCCACTCTTTTGGGTGTTTTTTGATGATAAGTATCCAGCCGAACTTCAGCAGTAGTTAAACCGATCTAGTTTCAGGGAGCAGATTCTTATTGTTTTTTAACCACAATAGGCACAATAGGGCACAGTAGGTATAAGCAAAGATTAGACTTTCTTTGTTTTATAGAAAAACATACTTCCAAAACCCCTAACCTTTGACCTTTGACTTTATACTTTTGACCTTTGACTTTCCCCTCTCAACCCTTCGTTTTGCACTCAATCTCCTTCATTTCGTCTCTTTTCTCCTTTTCTCCTTGTCTCCTTTTCTCCCTTCACTTTTTCTCCCCTCACCTTTTCTCCCCTCACCCTTCACTTTTCTCACCTTCCCCAGCCCCTAACCCCC
>CAJAXK010000140.1 GCA_903946925.1 uncultured Bacteroidales bacterium
AGCACCGAATTATTTCCAGATGGAATGTAGTATTCGCTTTTTATCCTCTGTTCATCAGGGCCATACTCAATTGAAAGCATATACCCAAGGTTATTAGAAACCTGTTTCACTTTATTGGAAAGGTTATATTGAACATGCTGCAATTCATCGGCAGGAAGCTGTAATGGGGCGACAATACTGGTAACGGCTTGATATTTCCTACTCATTGATAGTGATCTGTGCTGTTACAAAAATACTACTATTTGTAATTTGTACCGGCACGGATTGGAAATCCGCGCCAGCGAAAGGATATGTAATCATTTTTCATTTCCCATAAAATTTTTTAATGGCAATATTTGTTAATGAATCTGATTTTATTTGATACTCATTCCATTTTTTTTCTCCTATCCTATGAATTAATTCATCTAAGATTACCGAATTATACAATTTCAAAACAGAATATGAGACTTTCCCACCTCCATATTCCTCGCTAAAACCATAACATTTTTGAAGACTATCATTATTAATACTAACCATGTTTTGTGGTAAGTCATCATAATAAAAAATTAGAGTCTTATTGTTTTTAGCAATCCTTGCTTGAAAATAACTAAAAGGCGTGGAAATCCCTGTGAAATAAATAAACCCCTTTTTGATAAAACCGAGATAAATAAGGGCTGTTAAAAACGAAGCAAATAAGAATGTTAAAATTACCTTCTTTTTCATTGCTGCTGATTTTTTGAATTATAATTATCTATTTTATAAGTGGTTAGTTTTTTAAACAAGTATTTTAATTCCATATGTTAAGTAGGTTACGGATAATGAAATGGGGATACCCATATTTTGGGGGCAGGGGATTGAAATGTTGCTTGATATATTTGACACGATTTTATCCAATCTGATGCACCTATAGATTTGTAGAAATCTATTTGTGCGTTTATTGCCGAATTTTCTGTGCTATTTTCATATACTTTAGAGCCATCCAAAGCCGTATAATATCCTTTGTAAACATGCCAGGCATGTGTATATTCATGAATCATAACACCTTTCAAAAAATCGGAATTCATGGTTGCGTGTGTAGCAAAATGCACAGAAACTTTTCCATTCCACCAACTGGGTTCAGAACAAACACCAACAATCCGTTTATAATTACCCCTCTCAAAGTATTTTGTTTCTTGATTATATAAATAACCGCCATCAGGTATTTCGTTTGTAATGTCACTTATGCCCCAGTCACCTTCTTTAATATTCAAGCTTTTAGCTGAGAATTCTTCAATTTCTGACTCTGTGAGGCCTTTTCCATTAAAATCAAAATACTTCTCATCCGCTGGAGTTAAAACGCTTTCTGCACTTGAGGTTGATAATGCTCTAATTGCACCTGAAATCCCTCCAACAACCCCGCCACTTAACCCTCCTATTCCAGCACCAAATATTCCTGCATACATTACATTATTGAAACTTGCACCATTAGCCCATTCATTGCAAGCACCACCAATAAACCCTCCCGCCATTCCTGCATTTGCCCCAATCATGGCTCCACCAGCAAAGCCACCAA
Source organism: uncultured Bacteroidales bacterium (assembly GCA_903946925.1). Taxonomy (GTDB): domain Bacteria; phylum Bacteroidota; class Bacteroidia; order Bacteroidales; family UBA4417; genus UBA4417. The sequence continues at coordinate 1,532 of CAJAXK010000140.1, forward strand.
TCGTGAGTAAAAAGCCCCAGATTGCTCCGAGGCTCTTTTAATATAAGTAACTTATTTACACCTAAACCAATCTTCCTTCATTAACCAACAATCGGGTGATGGTCTTTCTGTTAAAGGCACAAATTGAGCTGGCAAATATTTCCGTTTTGTAGTTGCATTGGCAAGTGATTTTGACGGTATTTCAATTATTGTATTCCTGTTAATAATTTTATACCATACTTCATTAATTCCCCAAATACTAGTCGTTTCTCCAGCTCTTGGACGATAAATACATTGTGCTTTTATAGTATCTCCTTCAATAATATACCTACCCCATTTATAAGCGTTGTAGAAAATAGATGACGTTTTACTTTCTCTTTCCTTAATTATCGATTGAAAAAAAATAGGCATATATTTATTCTCAATGGAGCGCCCCTTATTGTCAAGAGGGAAAAAGTTCAAAACACATACACCATTGCTATAGAACATCATATTAAAATATGATGTATCACTCGAGTTGTAACCGAAATTACTAAATGGCTCGGCAATAACGTAGTATCCATCAGTATTTAGCAATGAATCAATACCAGTATCTTTACCGTCATAACAATAGGTAAATCCTTCAGATATATGTTCAGGAACAACCTTTTGTTCACAGGATGAAAACATAAACAGTAAAATTAGCTGTATCATATTATAATGTATTACCATAAAGAATAAGGGTTATAAAAACCTGAGTACATATAAGGACCACTTGTAAACTCTGAATAATCAACATAATAATTCTGTCGCCCAAAAGGCACTAATCTATGAACGTTATTTTGTGTCAAATCTTGTGCGGACGGATGACTGTACCCCCATCTTGTAACATTATTTCCTGACCTATAGCCAGCATACCATGGACTATTATAAACTTTCCCATTCCTCCATGCTTTATAACCATCTGTATTATAATTCCCTCTTCTGTCTGGCAAATCTACAACACCTTGATTTTCGCCACCAGGTTGTGGGCCAGGAAAATTATTATATAAAGTTGTGCCAAATACAAAATTTCCAATACCAATTTCTATAGCATTTGACCTCCATCTATCATGCCTGTCTCCAAAAAAATCATTTTCAAGTCTAACAGAAACTTTATTAAAATTAAGCCCTAAGCCCCCAACAGTCTGACTATTATTCCCTCCGTATGTTGTCCGATAATATGAACCACCATATCCATTATGCATTGCTCCAACACTCCACGAACTACTATTACCAGTTACTCCATAACCGCCAGAAATAACAGTTGTTCCATCATTATAAGTGCCAGAAACATTTACTCCACCTACTAATCCACTTGAACCGAAACCAACACCTGGTGATACATTCACACTGAAATTATTTCCTATTGGAATGGACATAGAAGGGAGCATGGATGATATTGCTGCAGAAGCAACATAACGTCCTGAATAGCCCAACGCTACTGTTGCAGCATGACCGCCACTAACAGCTGAAAATCCTTCGGCTATACTTGCAGCACTCGTTGCACCTCCCGAATAATACCCAAGTAATGCAGTTCCAGCACCAATTGCACCTGCACCAACAGCTTTCCAGCCCCAATCTCCATTAGAAATTCCATAAGAAACATAACCTACAGCGAAACCTACGGCTCCAACAATAATGTCATCCCAAAGGTATAATTCCCCGCTCGGGTCAGTATACTTGAGAGGATTATTGAGGCAATAGCTATACCTGTTAAACCCCTGCGAGCTTGTAGGGCTTTGCACGTAGTTATCGGGCGAGAGGAAACGGGCAATGATGGGGTCGTAAACACGTCCGTTCATATTTATCAGGCCAAAGGCATCCAACATTTCGTGGCCGGTGTAGCCGCGGTCGAAGGTGTAATTTGTTGGGACATAATAAATATTCCAGTTATCGGCATGGCGGCGGCGGCCCCAAGGGTCGAAGCTGTAGCGTTCGACGGATGCCCCGGTTTCGGTAACTACTTTGTTCCAACTCCCCTGGTAATCGGTGAGTACAAAATACATAGTGCCAACATTGGTTTTGTCGCTCACATACAGGCCACCACCAGGCAGGTAATGAAGGCGGCGCTCTATGCCATTGGGCAATACTTCCACTTCGTAATCGCCACCAACAAAGTATTTGGTTTTTGAAAGCACCGAGGTGTTTCCATTAGGAGCATAGCATTCGCTTTTTATCCTCTGCTCATCAGGGCCATACTCAATTGAAAGCATATACCCAAGGTTATTTGAAACCTGTTTTACTTTGTTGAAAAGGTTATATTGAACATGCTGCAAGTCATCGGCAGGAAGCTGTGTTTATGGCACCACGCGAAAGTATTCGCACGGCAGCGGGGTGATCACAGATCCGCACAAGCGGGGCAGACATATCACAATAACATTTGAGCTCGACTATTTATTCTCCCAACAACTAATACAGAGGGTTAAATTATTTTCTCCAAGCCTTTTTAATTCATACGGAGCAAACTCTATATTGCATTGTTCTTCATACTCGTATAAATACCAAACTGTTATATTGTCGACAGATATCCCGATTCTGGCTAAATCAGCTTTGTTTTTTTCAATATTGTCAACAATAGTATTAATGGCATTATTATAGCAAACTTCACTTTCATCAATAACATACTCCCAAAAACTACAAGGGTTTTGCGGACTATGTATATTAAACAAGCCATTTAAAGCCGTATAGTTTGCGAGGTCTGTTTTAATCCTTAAAATATACCTACTATTCATTTATCGCAATTTAATTTCATGGAAAAAAATCTGTTGGGTCTAAACCTGTTGGGAAGGTTTTGCCTCTATATGGCCCTGTCCCTCTCAATATAATTTGAGTTTTATCAATAACTATATCTGGATTTCTGCCAACAACCTTTTCAAAATTTCCAGCAGCATTTAATATATTTGGTTTGATAAATCTATGAAAAGTTTCTGCCGGTACTGCAAGCTTACCAAATCTAAGTATAGGAACCGCAGCAAGTGCTAAATTAACCTTATCACCTGTTGAAGCTTGCCCCCAATCTCGCTTAAATATATTAGCATACCTAGAAACTGGATTTCCATCTGACCCGTTTATTATATAATTCCAGTCTTCAGAAAATTTTCCATCAATAACATTTTTTGAGTAGTCATAGGCTGATGCAGGTTTCATCGTACTTCCATCATAACCCTCTTGTCCTGAGGCAACCACATTGCTTGCATGTACACCAGCAGTTTGTCTCCATTCACCTTTATTATCACGACTCCATGTTCCATAAATATTTGAGCATATCGCATTTTGCCCCCACTCAATAGATGTATTTGGACCGAAATAGCCGAAATTAGCTAAATTTTTACGCACTTCAAAGTTATTAGCACCACTATAAACATAACCGTTTATTACAACATCTCCAGGGTGAATTCCATAAGCTGACAAATCGCCTGCATACTCCCTGTTTTCAATATCCAGACCGCCACCACCTGCACTACCACCACTAACAAAGTCCATCATGCCAAAACTGTTATTAAACCTTATGCCATCAATATAAACTTGCGCAGATTGGCCGCCCCCACCCGATGCAGGTTTTTGTGGGTCGTAAATGCCATATACCGGCTTCGATTGCATGCCGCTTGGGTCGGAGTATTTCAAAGGGTTGTTAAAACAATAGCTGTAGCGGTTGTAGCTATGGCTGAATTGAGGATCCTGCACGTAATTATCGGGTGAGAGGAAACGGGCTACGATGGGGTCGTAAACCCTGCCATTCATATTTATCAACCCAAAGGCATCGAGCATCTGGTGGCCGGTGTAGCCACGGTCGAAGATAAATGTGTTAGGTACATTGGTAAAGGTCCAATCGGTGGCATTACGGCGGCGGCCCCAGGGATCAAAACTATACTGTTCGACAGTTGCCCCGTTATCGGTTATTACTTTGTACCATGTTCCCTGATAGTCGGTAAGCACGTAATCGAGCGAATCGGAACCGGGTGTTGGATGGCTAATATATAACCCGCCTCCCGGCAAGTAATGCAAAAACCTTTCGCCCCAATTGGGAGTTGTTTCCACTTCGTAATCGCTACCAACAAAGTATTTGGTTTTTGAAAGCACCGAGGTGTTTCCATTAGGAGCATAGCATTCGCTTTTTATCCTCTGTTCATCAGGGCCATACTCAATTGAAAGCATATACCCAAGGTTATTTGAAACCTGTTTCACTTTATTGGAAAGGTTATATTGTACATGCTGCAAGTCATCGGCAGGAAGCTGTAATGGGGCGACAATACTGGTAACAGCGTGTGGGCCGGCATTGATTTTACTGTATTGGTATGGGTTGCCATTGCTTGTTACATCGCTTTTGGTAAGTATATTGCCGGTTTGGGGTTCAACAGACATGCTGTATTGGGTTTGGTTTTCGACCTGCCAGGTTGTTAAAGAGTTTTTAAAGGCTTCGTCGTAGGTAAATGCCTCGAACAATGCGTTTCCGTTGACATTGTAATTATGATCTTTACGGTATTCGAGATTGCCGGTAAATTTATTAAAATTTGTTTCAAGTTTTTGTATTTCGGAAGAACCTAAAGAATTTTTTCCCGTTTTAATAAAAGTAGGCATTCCATAGTCATCAAATTCAAATGATGTGAATATGCTACCGTTGGCAACTTTGTAATCTATCATCTGCCCTCTTGCGTTGTAAGCCCCAGGCTCGTATACAACCTTGTTATCCGATGTTTGAATCACTTTTTTCAGAGTGCCTTTGTTTTCGTTATAATCGAATGCAAGAGAATATCCAGAAGGATAGGTGTATTTTGTCAGGTTACCCAACACATCGTATGAATAGTTGTAGGCAAAAACACGGTTTGAGCTTTCGATCACTTTTTGTGCTAACCGAACCTTATCGTCATAAGTAAAGCTGTATTTGACAGTTTTTCCGTTTTCATCAACAAAAACCTCAGCTTGGGGCAATCCCCTGCTGCCCTTTGGCGAAGTGGGTGGGTTGTATGTGTTGATTAGAGAGGAGTGGCTACCGCTTGTATTACTGCCTGCCTTTTTGATCAACCTGCCAGCTTTGTCATAGAACATTTCGAAAGTTACCCCCTTGCCATCAGTTTGGCGTTGTAATTGCCCAAGAGCATTATATCTATAGGTTGAAGGGCCAGCATCAAGATCGGACAAAAAAGTTTGATGTCCATAAGCATCATAAGCTATTGATGTAATGCTGCCATCAGGAGTTGTTGTGCTCTTTAATTGCCCATCGCTATAATAGGCATACCCAATAGATCCACCTGGATCAGTTGACGATTCCAGTAGCCCGGTGGCATTAGTGGTTTTGGAAATTGTAATACCTGTAATGCTGTTTTTCACGGTAGTAGTACGACCGGGCAATTTTGGTGTGGGATATGTGTATTGAAGCTTTGCTTGAGTAGGTAAAGTTAGTGTTTTGGGTCGGTTAAAATCATCGTATTCAGTAATAGTGTATTGTGTAGGGGTGGAATTTTCGAAGCAGGGTTCCGAAACTTTTGTTACCAGCCCTTTCGCATTGTATTCCGTTTTAACGATTGCTTTTGAGCCATCGTTGTTTTCATTGCTGGAATAAAGTGTCCTGCCCAATTTGTCAAAATAATTCCTGTTTGAAGTAAGGTTATTGGAAGTGGTTTGTGTATAAAATAAAACATTTTCCATGCTTTGGTTTTGAAACCATTGGGTTTCCGTTTTTATCCAGACTCCCAAATCATCAGTTACAGTGAGTGGTCTGCCAAACCCATCGAACTTGAAAGAAGTGGTTTGCTCGTTGGCATTAGTTTGGGTGAGTTTATTGCCAAAGCCAGCGTCAAACGTAGCAGTGGTCACAAATCCGAGAGCATCGGTAATAGTTAATGGGAATCTGTATTTGTTATCGTAAGCAATTTGCTGAACAATATCATCTGTGTTGCCCCGGTTTACTACATGCACATGTGTAGTTACGGGCAAACCGGCAATATATAAAGGAAAAGTTGTTTGAACAGCACTATCCTGTAAGTAATAATCAGTTAAGGTATTTATGTTCCCCTGAGGTGTATAACTATAATGCTTTTGAGTTGAAATCACTGGTTGGCCTGTACGTAACATGGTTTGAACGATGTCGGAAGGTTTGGCCGGACACCAAGCCTTGCCGTTGACAAATCCAGAAAATGTGGTGGAGCTAATGAATTCCGCCTGAGCCGATGCCTCAAAATCAGGATAAATAGTATCATTTTTTGAAGACAAATTTGCGTAAGTATCATAATCGGCAGTAGAAGCTTTTCGTGTTTTGGTAAAATAATCGAAAGCAAGTGTTCTGGAAAGGTAGGGGAAAATTACCTTAGGTGGTGCATTGAAAATAACTTTAAAGCTGTTAGTTAGTATTGATTTGGCGAGAATGGTATCGCTCAAAGTTTTTGTGATTGATAGAGTAGGTTTGAGGATGTAGTAATTGGGATCAGGTTCAAAAGTGGTATTGCTGACGATTTTCTGAAGAGAATCAATAACCGTAATCCCTTTAAAACCTAGATAACCTTTACCAGTGAGGTTGTACATCGCCCCTGAATATTTGTAATGTTTCGAATTAATACCGCCTATTCCATTTTGAGTGTTGTAGGATGAAACGACAAATTTGGCAGGCTGAATGTTCATACAATCAGGGATATTGGTTGCACTCCGTGTATAAATCGAAGCACTTGTTAAAGGTTTATAGTTGAAAGAACTCAACCAATTTAAACCATTACATGTTTTCTTAACAGTGAGTGGGTCAAAACCTGGGTTAAAGTGCGATACATAAAGATAATCATAAAAAATATCAGAGCTTGGGCTATAGGCAAAAAAAGCCTCGAACACATAATCGCCATTTCCATCACCATTGAAATCAACAGGATATGTTTCAGTAGGTATAAAAATGGTTTTGTTGCCGCAAGCTTTAAGCCATAAAGTGTCCTGCAATTGCCACCCCCAATTGTTTATGGAAAAATTTGTACCCGTGGAAGTCAATAAATGCATACCGAGGAGGTAAGTAGCCGGATTTAAAACCGAATATGCAATATCAGTTTTTCCATCCTGATTAAAATCCTGAACGGTCATTTGCACCAACGTGTCGCTTGGATTGACGTTTAAGGTATCGACAGAGATTGCATTAGTTAACAAACTCTGCCCTGTACTTGTACCAACATACCATTGGTGGTAAGCGTTGTTTAAGCAATACAGAATATCAGTATTACCATCTCCGTTAAAATCTCCTGTAAAGATTTTTTCTTTGTAATGGGGAGGCCGTACTTCCTCGGAGTACAATATTTCGTAATTGTTTGTTGGGTTTACCAGAAATTTATATACAACTATCCGTTCTTTTCCAATAAGTGGCATTGGCGACGATTGTTCTTGATATAAAAATTCATCTTTTCCATCACCATCAAAATCAAGAATGTAAGAATTAGCTTTAGCTATTGACTCAAGCGGGGGTAATAGCATTTTATCAAAAATAATTGATTTTGAACCAGAATTGATTTTATATATTCGGGCTCTCAAATTATTATTGTCAAGTTGCTGAAGCAGCAGGATTTCGTCTTTATTATCACCATCAAAATCACCAGATAAAATTTTGGTCTTGTAGTAAGTACTTCCTAAACTGATAGTATCTTGCCTCATATAAGTGCCAGTTGAATATAAGCTACGTAATCTATATCCTAGATTTGTATTAGTGGTATAATAATGTTCATATATCTGGACATCGGAATATCCATCCCCATTATAGTCCCCGATGGTAATAGCATGGACAGTATCACCAGTATGGCCATGGCCAAATGGATGAGCTTGGTCAAAATTGCCATTATCCTCGATAGTATAAACGAACCAACTCCCCATATTTGGGTAGTTGCTGACTGGACTACATCGGAAAATATCAGTTCGCCCATCACCGTCAAAATCAGCAAAAAAGTTTTGGTGCTTTTCAAAATCAAAACTTTTTCTGCTTTCATAATGTTCCAATGTACCATTCCCATACCCAAACACGGTAGAATTGTACCTTTTATTGTCCTTGCCATATTCTTCTACCTCATTTAATTTAGAATAAAAATCAAAATAATACTTCAATTTGTACATTTTAATTATTTGGTTTTCAGCAACAATATCGATATGGTCGAGCAATACCGTTTGTTCGATACGCGACCCGGCAATAAAAGCATTTGATTTATCGGTTCGCTCGCCATAATAAAACTTGATGGAATTATACGGCATAATTTGGGGGTTGGTGGTTGTGTTTCCGGTAAACCGTATTTCTTTTAAATTAATTTCTACTGGGCCTTTATTATACAGGAATTCGATGTAGTTTCCATTTGGGTCAGTTACTTTGTTAATAAACCAGGTAATGGTTGCCTGGTCGGAGCGTTGGCTGGTTTGGCGGGAATTGTCAACTTTTCCATACTCAACAGTGCTTCCA
>CAJAXK010000141.1 GCA_903946925.1 uncultured Bacteroidales bacterium
ACCCGTCTTCAACCTGTCATGTACACAACCCTCTCCTTGAGGAGAGGGCAGGGTGAGGTGTTTTTGGGCATGAATATTAAAGGATTAACATCAAATAGCACCGATGTAAACCGCCCAAATAAGTACCTTTACAACGGCAAACAGATGCAGGATGAAATGGGATTGGGGTGGCTGGATTATGGGGCAAGGTTTTATGATGGGGTGCTGGGGAGGTGGCACTCTCTGGATCCACTGAGTGAAGTAAATAGAAGATGGAGCCCATATCGTTATGCCTATGATAACCCGATGAGGTTTCTTGATCCTGATGGAAATCTTGAAGATGTTTATTTAACAGGTAAAGACGCACAAGAAGCATTTAGGCAATTACAACAATCTACTAGTCTTGGTTTGACAATGGCAAAAAGTGGAAAGGTATCTGCTAGTGGGACTGCGGAAACAGACGACGATAAACAATTGTTGGCTGCAATTACCGATAAAAGAGTAATTGCAAACATTGATTGTGATAATAACAACATTAATGAATTTAGGCGAAATGGTAAAAAGTATAAAGCAGGAACTGGAGGAGCATTTGTGAGCAATTCAATTGAAACCAAAACTGAAACCATAACAATAAACCAAGGATTTGAAGAACCAAATGGAGAAATTGTTGATGAATACAGCAAAAAAGTAACTACAGTATTTGCCGACCAAGCAGTTGCTCCAGGTATGTTTGATTTTTATACAAACAATTTAAAGAAGGGTAATCCAGGCGATTTTATTATGCATGAGGTTACCGAAGCTTATGAAGGTGGCATTATCGCTTATACTACAGGAATACCTCTTGGCCCTGGAGTGACATTAAGATCACCACAACATGTGAATGCAACTCATCAACCACTAATATCCCTAACAGATGCTGAGCAAGCAAGAATTAATCAACGTGTTCTGAATGGTTTGATAGTTAATTATAAATTTGTTCCAGGAAGTGATTAAACACAAATTAAGACGTAAATAATGAACAAATTAATTTTACATTTTATTGTTGGCTTTATTTGTTTGAGGCTAATATGTTTTACAACAATTTCCTACGGGCAAAAAAGGATTGTTGGTAATTATAGTCAATTTGGAAGTTTTGAATTAATATCAGATTATCTTGTATTAAGAAGTGATAGCAAATTTTTCTATATGTATAATGTCCCTTATAAGAGGGAACTGGTTGTAATTGGAGAATACGAAAAAAGGGGAAAGAAAGTTTTTTTAAATCACTCAATGCTCCTTATTGATACTACTTCCTGCGGTAAACCAATCACATATTCCGACTCTATTGATTTTCCTAAAAGTTTCATTTATAAGAATAATAGAGATTGGACGAAAATTGATTTTGATAATAAATTAATAAAACTGCCCAATTCAAACCGACTTTCTGAAGAGACTTGGATTCAGGAATACTATCTGAAATCATCGTGTAAATTATTTCTTAAGAGAAGAATCCAGCTAATTGAGAACGACTATGTTAAACTAAAAATTTCTGACGCTATTATTTCTAACGAAGCTATTTACATGGATGATTCCGATAAAATATTGGAGTTGTTAAAATAGAATTAACCCTGCTGGCGCGGATTTGTAATCCTTGCCGGTGCAAACTACCAATATTAACACCGCTTGCTCAGCGGCACCTATTCCGAAGTGCTCAACAGCTCATGGGTCAACAATAATAAATATGGCGAGCAAATCAGCAATTTCCATACAGGCCAAGCCTACGACCTGAACGGCAACATACAGGGCATCAAGCGTAAAGGTTTGCTGATCCCAAATAATTCACCGGGCTATATTGACGAGTTGCTGTACTTCTACCAAGGCAACCAGTTGGTTGGAGTCGACGACAAAACCACCACCAACAACGGCGGCGATTTTGTTGACAACTTTAATTGCTATTACTACACCCAGGAGCCCGAATATGGGTACGATGC
>CAJAXK010000142.1 GCA_903946925.1 uncultured Bacteroidales bacterium
AATCATTAGTCGACGAGACTTCTCATCCAGAAATGGAGATAGAATCTTGTGTCGCTTTGATATTAATTCTGTATCTTTCATTCGCCAAAGATACAACTTCGAATTAAAATAAACAAGTTATTTCGTTACAATGCCTTAGTGCTAAACTTAACTAGCTCCTTATCGAGTGAAGATTGAAACTTTTTCAGATTTTCATCAGTGATTTCCTCTGCAATTTTTTCTATTCTTTTAATCAAAAACTTCCAAAGAACAATTCCACCGATTCCAATAAATAGTACAAGGAAAACACCAGCAACCCCATAGAATTGTCTTATTGTGTCTAATTTTTCAACAACTTTTTCAAATTCTTCCATAGTTCGTGTGCTTTTTTTTATAATAACCCATATTAACTATGTATAACACGCCAGTTGTTTTTATTTCAGCATTATCTGTAACTAGTGTATTTCATTTGTGTCTGCGATTCAGCGGTTTACAATTTTTTGATTCTATAAATCCAAATTAAGAACTAAACTACAATAAACAATTACAAGCGGGTGCAAACGGATTGTTCCTGTGGCTTTCAGACTATGTTTTCAAAAGCAAGCCAAAGGTAAATAATAAAATGGCTTTCCCGCCAAACCTTTCGCAATTTATAGCCCCCGTTATGCGCGCATCCCTTCTAATGGTTATATAAGCTCCGTTCGGGCGCATCTTCTTTTCATACGCATTCCGCTAAATCCTCCCTTTAAGTTGTATATCTCAAACCCCACAATAAAAAATCCCCCCACACCGTTGCAGGGATTTTTAACAAACAAAAGTCCGGATTAGTAGCTTACCAGTTCAACCACCACGTTGCACAATTCGCCATCAACCACATCAACCGTAAGGGTTTGTGTATGGTAGCCAAGCGCGGTTATGCCAAGGCTGTGAGTACCACCGGGCAGGGTTTAAATAGTAAAACTGTATTTGGTGGCGGTGCGTTTCACTATGCGTGTATTATCGGTGCCGCCTATTCGTTTGCCTATCCGGCTATGGATAATCTGTTGAAATCGGAATATGAACTGAACAAAGCCTTATCTGTTTTTGCACAGTTTGAGATGAAATAATCATGGATTATAATACCCGAAGAACCGCACTATCAATCAGCACTTTCATTTCCGCTGCTGTTTTAAGGTTGGTTTTAGCGTTTATGGGTTTTAGCGTTTCAATTTTAATGATTTGAAAATCAGTTAGGTCGAAACCCACTACCATTTCATGGTCAGAAAACTCATACGAATTTTCTGTTTTGGTCAATTTCATCACCTTATCGGTGTTACGGTGAAGCAAGGTTTTGTTAGCTCCATCCGTATTTAGGAAAAACCCATTTTCAGTCTGGTTGAAACTCTTTTCGGTAAGGCAAAATCGTGGCTTATCGGTAAAGGGCGAACCTTTGGTAGGGCAAAATGTGGTACAATTCCCGCACTCGTTGCAGAAATCGGAAACATTCAGCACCTGGTATTTTTGTTCAACTTTTAGATGGCTTTCAATTTCAAAAGTCGGTTTCCCCCCCGAGAATTCAACTTTCCAAATGGGCACTTCAGCGGCTTGGGCAAGATAATAATGGTTGGCGCGATTGGGGCAAACCGTAACACAAACGCTGCACACATCGCCACATTGCAGGCAGCGTGAAGCTTCCTGAATAGCCAATCCGGCAGTGAATTGGGGATGCTCCCCAGAAATTTCAGCATCAATTTTTACACGTTTCGATTTACGGGTTATAAAATCGCTATGCGACATATTTTTGTCCGAACTGAGCCTTTCGGAAGGAAGCGCAATTCCCGCCTTGGCTGCAATTTGTATGGCAGCTTTCCGTCCGTCGCCCACCGCTTTTACAATGGTAGCGGCGCCACGCAAGGCATCACCGCCCACAAAAACACCGGGAACCAAGGTTTCGTACGATCCTTTCGCAGTTTTGAGTTCAGAAGATGTGATAAAATCAATATCTATTTCCTGTCCAAGGGCAGGAATGAGCGAATCGACCTCGAATTCGACAAATTCATCTTCAATCTTCACTGGCGTCGGGCGCGAATCAGTTGAGGATTTCACCAATTCCATTTTAGCGCAGACTATAGAAGAAATACGGTTTCCGTTCAGAACAAGTTTTTCGGGTGCCAACAATTCATGAAGTTCAATCCCTTCGGTCAACAAAGCTTTTATTTCGTCAACATCGGCCGGCATTTCGTTTCGTGTGCGGCGATAAATGACTTTTACGGAGCTTCCGGGCAGGGCAGTGCGCTTGGCAGTGCGTGCAACATCCATTGCGGTATTCCCACCACCGATTACGATAATATTATTCCCTAAATCGGCAGCGTTCCCCAACTTGGTATTTTTCAGGAAATCGAATGCATTCAAAATTCCGGCTGCATTTTCGCCTTCCATTTGCAATGTTTTGAAACGCTGAGCACCGGCGGCGATATACACGAAATGGTAAGCGGAGCGCAATTGGGCAAAACCTTGGCTATCAATTTTTGAATTATACTGAATCTTAACCCCCAGTTTTTCAATCCGTTCAATATCCTTTCGCAGGGATTCCATTTTCAGACGGAATTCGGGGATTGCCTCCGAAACCATGCCGCCGGGAATGGATTTTGTCTCGAAAATTTCAACTTCAAAACCGCCCATCCGCAAAAAATACGCGCAACTCAATCCCGACGGACCAGCCCCAATTATAGCAATCTTTTTGCTGTTTGACGGTAAAATACTAATATCGGTTTCAAAGACTTTTTCGGCAACAAACCGCTTTACTTCCTTTATTTTCAGGGCTTGCTCGTAGTTTATGCGTGTGCATTTGGTTTGGCACAAATGGTCGCATGCCACGCCCAGCACATTCGGGAATGGGTTTTTGACCATAATCACATCAAATGCTTTCTGAAAATCGCCTTGCGAAGTGTGGAAAAGATATTCCGGAATATCCTGGTTGGTCGGACATTCGTCAACACAAGGCGCATGTATGCAATCGAAATAGCCGAGCGAACGGTTGGTTTTTATGCTTTTGCTTACAAACGGATCGCGCTTATAATCTTCGTTCAAAACCACTTCATCGGCATACACATTCAGCTTTTCCAGATGTGATTTTGTTCCTGTTTCCCCTTTACCCGAAAGTTCTTCAACATATTGCGCCAATCGCCCATAACCGCCGGGTTTCAGGATATCGGAACAGACAGTTACCGGCTTCAACCCACAGTCGATCAAATCGTTGATATTGAAACAATCGGCACCGGCCGAAAAAGAAACGTTAAGTTTGCCATTGAATTCATTTTGCAGTTTCCGAACCACGTTTACACTTATCGGGTGCAGTGCACGGCCACTCATGTACATCATCTGCTCGTTGGCGGGAAGTACGTTTTTGTGATTGGTGCTTTCGAGTGTGTTGGTGAGTTTTACGCCAAAAAACAAGCCTTCAGCATCAGCAGTTTGCTGCAAGCGTTTTATAATTCCCAAAGCATCAGAATATTTGAGGTCGTGCTCAAAAGCTATGTCGGGAATATGGTTTTTAAAATTGAGTTTGTTGTTTAATATATCGCGGAGTTCGTCTTTACCGAGAAGCGTTGGATTAAGTTTGACCAGCGTATGCAACTTCTTTTCTTTCAACAGATAATGCCCTATTTTCTCGATTTCATCCGGCGGGCAACCGTGCATAGTACTCAGAGTGATGTTGTTGGAAATACAGCCGGGGATTTCGATATTCGCCAGTTCGGGATAAAGCGGGAGCAATTCTTGTAACATCGCATGTTTTGCTACTCCCGAATCCAACATGTTTTTCAGGAACCATTGAACGTTCTCATGCTGAATGCCTTCGAAATTATACCCAATACTCATATTGAACACGAAACCACGTTTTTCCTGTTTTCCCCTACCCAATTTGTATTGCAACAAATGGATCAGTATCCAAGCCTTCAGGTATTCCTCAAAGGATTGGTGTATGCGCAATTCCTGCGACCATTCACAATTGTAGCCTTCGTCCTGCATATCAATGCAAGGTTTCGAAATTTCGAGTTCATCAAGGGTTTGAACCGTTTTCAATTCGATATAACTTGCACCGCATAGCCAGGCCGAAATTATATTCTGGGCCATTTGCGTGTGCGGACCGGCAGCTACGCCAAGAGGAGTATTCAAGTGTTGCCCGAAAATTTCCATCGAAATCCCTTTGTGATTTTCAGGATTAAAAAACAACTTTTCAGGAATTCCAAAAATCTCGTTTCGGGTATCGTATTCCGAATCAATAAGTTTGAAAAGGGTTGTAATAGGTATTGGTGAAAATTCTGCCTTATGAATCATGCCGATAGACTTATAGTTTTACTTTTGTAAAAGTAGAAAAATTACCATGTCTGAAAATTTTTTCGCCAACACTTCATGTATAATACTTTCAGCCGGTAGTTCAGAGCGTATGGGGATGCATAAGGCTTTGCTGAAGTTTGATGATCGTAGGAATTTTATTCAACAAATTACTGAAGAATACCTTAAGGCCGGCGTTGAGCAAATTATAGTTGTTGTAAATAATGAAATATACGGGCTTTCAAAAAAAGGAATGTTCCAACTATCTGAAAAGGTTGAACTTGTCGTAAACGAACATATAGAATTAGGGCGATTTTATTCCCTGCAAAAAGGCGTACAACAACTTATTCCAAACAATCACTGCTTTTTTCAAAATATTGACAATCCGCTTGTTTCGGATAATGTACTTGAAAATCTGATAAAGCACAAACACAAAGCCGATGTTCTAATTCCGGTTTTTGAAAACAAACCGGGCCATCCGGTGCTTTTCAGCCCTCTTGTAGCTCAAGAAATTATAAAAAACGGTGATTTTGGAATAAGGATTGACCAATTCCTGAAAGGTTTCAATAATTGTAAAATAGAAACAAACGATAATTCTATTTTGCTGAATATCAATTTTATAGATGAGTACTTAGCTTTTATTCAAAAGCAGGATGTGTTTTAGTGCGGATATAGCTTGCGTATAAATGAGAACTGATTTTCCTAAAACAGAAAAGGCTATCATTTAATGATAGCCTTTCTGAATAAATCAATTACAAGCAATTTAGTTTTTCACAAACCTTTTCGAAGACAGATTCCCGTTTTTATCCTGAATTACAAGGAAGTAAAGACCGGGAGCTAAATCTGTAACCGACATGGTAATTAAACCCTCAGCATCGCTAACACTTTGTTCTTTAGTAAGTACAACCTTTCCGGTTGCATCCAGAATTTGCAATTTTACTGAACCTTGAGCCTTAACTGTTACTGAAATATTGCTAACAGCCGGGTTCGGATAAATGCTTTGAATTTGGCTGTTTTGCTCGTATTTACTAATTCCGGTAATGGTATGGCCACTAATCGTCATTACTACATTTGCGGTTGGGTTTGTCGAATTCAGGATTACCTGCACTGGCATGGTTGTGGTTCCGGTTATCATTGGGCTTACCGTATAATTGCCATACGGAAGGGATGCAAAACTGAAATTACCTTGTGCATCGGTGTAAGTTACCCTAACTGGTGAGCCGGTTTCATCCAAAAGCAACACTTCCTGTCCGCCGGCTAACATTGTTTTGCCACCAACAATTATATGTCCGCCAACAAAACCACTGCCACCGCCAATTGAATCGAGGCTTACCAGATTGATATTATAGGGGTTTTGAGGTGTGCCAAGAACGATTTCTGTTGCCTGATCCCAAAAAACTACATCACCGTAAAATGTTGGTAAGAATTGAAAGACACTGGTATTAGATGAATCAGGAGCCGGGCTTGCCAAAATCAGGTAAGTTCCTTCGCTAATATTCCAGAAATTGTAGAACCCAAACTGGTTTACATAGGTACTTTGAACAGGGTAAAAGAACCCAGCCGCATCGGTTGAAAACAGGGTAACTTCGGCACCATACGGAATACTGTTCATGGCAATCACTTGCCCGTTGATATCAAGAGTGCCGGTCGAATCGGGGAATACAACCACAGGTGCTGTATAAACCGAGGTGCAACCAATGCTGTTCGACGTAAAAAGCTGAACCATATAAGTACCTAAGGCACTGTATGTGTGCATGATGCTTTGGCCTGTGCCTGTGGTTCCATCACCAAAATCCCAGGTATATTCCAATGGGGCTGAGATAGGTGTATAGGTTTCAAATGCTATGGTCATAGAATTGGGTAAAAGGGTAGCAATAAATTCTGCCTCGCAACCTGTATTAATCGAATCCATCAATACAAGCATGAACATAGAATTTGACATACAACTATCGGGGGTAACGGTTTGAAGTGTGACATTGTAGTATCCATAATTATTGTAGGTGTGGCTTACAATTTCGCCAGTAGCGGTGCTGCCATCGCCCAGGTCCCAGAAATAGGAAGCTGGTTGTCCGCTGAGCATTATTCCCTGAAAATCAACGTCCAAGCCTTGCAATTGTGATATTGTAATCATATTTTCACAGCCCGAAGGAGGAATAGTATCCATTAGCATAAGCTGGAAAAGCGACTCATACATACAACCATCGGCAGTTACTGTTTGCAATTTTACCAGATAGATTCCAAGTTGTGAATACGAATGTGTTACATATTGGCCCGTTGCGGTATTGTTGTCGCCTAAATCCCAAGTGTAGGTAGCTTGTTGTGTTCCAACCATATTGCCCACAAACGACACGTTTAAACCCTGCATACCCGTAACCGAAATATAGTTTTCGCATTGTGATGGCGGCATAATACTGTCGTTGCAAATGCTGAAATCGGCAGTAAACGCGGTTTGGCTTCCCGTATAATATTGTATATTCTCAACATACATCCCCATACAATCTTGTGTACCGATGTAAATAGGCGTAGCAACCCCCAACGTAAATTGGTAAACAAGTGTTAAAGAATAAAATCCGTTTTGGTTGGTAATGGCTGTACTATAAAACCCTGCTGTGCCGCCCATGCTGTCAGGATAAATTTTAACTTGTACCTGGTGGTTGGCAATGGGCTGGGCTGTTGCCTGATCGGTAACATTGCCGCTTACCTGAATCGGGAGTATCTGGCTGTATGACGAAACCGCCATTAGCATTAATAAAAGTGCAAAAAGTAGTCTAAAGGTTTTCATGTGTTAAAGTATTTGGTTGTTAATTTGTTTTTCTGAAAAGACACGTAGGTTTCAATTTGGTTGCATCGGTAAAGGTACAAAATTGCCGTTTATTTTTTTATAAACCTCTGGGATGCCGTGTTCCCGTTTTCATCCTGGACGACAAGCAAGTAGATGCCCTGTTTAAGCCCAGAAACAGTTAATGCAATTAATCGGCTATCATCCAAAATCGTTTCTTGCTTCTCGATAATGGTTTTACCGGTTGCATCAACAATCATAAGTTGAACTGAGCCTTTGCTTTTAACTGTTACAAATATTTCCTCGGAAGCTGGATTGGGGAAAACGTTTGCAATTATACCTTCCTGTTGGTTTTTGCCAAAACCCGAAACACTTTGCCCGCTAATTTTCATAATAACCGTAGCAGTTTTGTTGGTTTCGCTCAATACAACCGTAACCGGATGGGTTGTGATTCCTGTTATTACCGGATAGACCTTGTATTCGCCGTAAGGCAAACCGGCAAATGAAAATGTGCCATCGGGCAAAGTAAACAAGCATTTTACAGGAGTATTTGTATTGTCGAGTATCAGTATTTCCTGGTTGCCGACATTCATTGATTTTCCTCCGGTGGTTAAACTGCCATTAATTTGGCCTGCGCCACCACTTATGCTATCGAATGGAACAAGGTTAATGTTATATGAATTAGCTGGTTGGCCCAAAACTATGGGTGTAGCCGATTCCCATAAGTAAGAATTACCGAAATATGTTGGCAAATACTGCTGAGCGTAAGCTGTTCCTGCCAAAGGAATTGCCAATATCCTATAAATCCCTGAAACGACATTGGTGAAATTATAATAATTTGCAGAATCCGGATTTACTTCCTGAACAAGGTTCATATTCCCATTTTCATCCTGGCTAAACAACTGCACTTTACAAGCTGTAATTATTTGGTTGCCAGCCTTTATTTGCCCCAAAAGTGTATGTGTGCCAAAAAAGCCCAATGTAATTGAAGAAGAAAATGTACTGCTGCAATTATTGGAATCAATAGTTGAAAGCGATACCGTATAGGTACCCGGATTGCTGAAAATATGGTAAGGATCCTGTAACGCGCTCGTGTTGGCTGCACCAGACAGGGGATCACCAAAATTCCAGGAATATGTAATTGGGCCAACACCGGTTGCGATGCCGTTGAACTGGATTTCGTACAAGTTAACTTCCACAATCGCGTTAAAAAAGCAACTACAGCCTATTGGAATGGAATCTACAAGCGTAATTATTGCGGTAGAAACATCCTCACAGCCGTTGTTGGTGGTTGTGGTTAATGAAATCGTGTACACTCCAGTTGCAGGATAGGTATGTGAAACGGTGTTTCCGGTTGAAGTGCTACCATCACCCAAGTCCCAATAATAAATTGCGGAAGAGCCATTAAGTAAACTTCCCTGCAGTGTTACAGTAAGATTCTGAACGCTGTTTATGGTAATTTCGTTATCGCAATTTTGGGGCAATATTTCAACCGGAGCGGTAAATGCAAAACTGCATCCAGTACTGTCGGTAGTGGTTAGGGTTACCAAATAGGTTCCTACCGCTGAGAAGATATGGCTTGGGTTTTGCGAGGTGCTCGAATTGTTTACCCCAGAAAGTGGGTCGCCAAAATTATACAAGAATTGGGTTGGGAATGGGCTGTTTGTGTATCCCACAAACTGAAATTCATTAGGCGCATTGCCCGGAAATGAAGTAAAATAGCTGTTACAGCCAGTTGGAAAAGTATCAGGCACAGTAACCATTACCGAAGACCAATCCATGCAACTGTCGCTGTTGGTCGTTAATGAAACAATGTAAGTTCCTAGTACAGAATAGGTATGAGTTACCGATGAACTGCCTGTTGTGGTTATGCCATCGCCTAAATCCCAGGTATAAGTTGCAGGCATTCCATTTACCATACTGCCTTCCAGTGTAACGGTATAGCCTTGAATACTAGTAATTTCAATTTGGTTATCACAATCTTGCGATGGTATAAATACAGGTGCTACATATTCAAATGTGCATCCTGTGCTGTCGGTGGTGGTAAGCGTAACAAAATAAGTCCCGGAACCCGAAAAGGTAAAAAGTGGATTCTGCAGGTTGCTGTTGTTTATTAATCCAGAACCCGGATCATTGAAAAAATAAAGAAAGGAAGTAGGATATACGCTATTGGTAAACCCAAAGAACTGGATTTGGTATGGAATGTTTGTAGCACTTGCCGTAAAATAGCTACTACAATCGTTTGTTACAGAATCGATAACTGTGATGTTGGTTGTAGTAACGTCGGTGCAGCCATTAACAGTTGTTGAAGTAAGGGTGATGGGAAAAGTACCAGAAGCCTGATAGGTATGGGTAACTAAAACCCCGGTTGTATCAGTACCATCACCAAAATCCCACAAATAGGTAGCGTTTTGGGGGTAATTCAGGCTGCCATACATTGTAACGCTTAACCCGCTTGTGCTTATAATAGAAATATAGTTTTCGCAATTTACAGGAGGCGTGGTATCGTAAACTGTAACCGTTTGCACCGAAAAATCCATGCAACTATCGTTGGTTACCGTTGTTAGTGCTACCGAATAAGTGCCTTGCGATGGAAAACTATGTGTAATATATTCCCCGTTTCCAGTTGTGCCGTCGCCAAAATCCCAGGAATAGGAAGCTGTTTGAGGTACAACCATGTGCCCCCACAACGAAACGCTAAGCCCGGTGCTTCCTGCCACATCAAAATAGCTATCGCATTGGGAAGGAGGGATACTGTCGCCACAAATGGCAAAGTTAACTGAATATTGAGGCGAATTACCTGTATAAACAAAGGCTTGTTCGTGCAAAAAATCCTGACAATCGATGGTAGAAACAACGAAAGAAACGGAAGTTCCAGGAACCCACGGCACAGGCAAAAACATGGAATATGTGCCAGCCACGTTGGTTAAAGCCGAATCAATAATTGTCGGGCTGGGGTTTGCTGAATCAGGGTTTATAGTTACCATCACTTTATGGAATGGATAGGGCTGATTGGATGGTGTTTGGGTAAGCTGTCCGGAAATAACCAATGTTACTTCCTGCGACTTGGCAAACAAGGATGACAACATCAGCGTAAAAAGAAAAAGTGTTCGGATTGTTTTCATATTATCTTGGCTTTTGCTTGTTCGGTATAAAGACCCTAAATTTATGAATGGTTGCTTGTTATTATTATTTCCTTTTAAAAATCATACCGCAATCCTGTCCAAATACCAATTCCATAAGGCTTTGAGGATAGCTGGCTTTGTGAATCGTAACGGTTGTTGAGGTAAAAAACAACCGATGGTTCTATGCGGAAAACAATTTTGTCGGTGATGTCCCAACTTAATTGAGGGGCAAACAACCACTGCCAGCTTGTTGAAACCATTTCGTAACTATTGTCCTGAACACCAACAAGGCTTGTTCCCGATAAGGAATATTCGGGCAAAGTTTCCTTCTTAGTAATAAGCAATTCCAAATTTGGGCCAGTTTTTAACCCAAGGTTCAATTTGTTGAAGTGGAAAAACTGTTTGGTAAAATACAGTGGGATTCTAAGGTACGTATAGGAAAGTGGCGTAGTTGTATCAACATTTATGGTCGTATTGCTGGTAACGGGGTTATAAACAATAAGATAGGATGAATCGTACTTGTTGAAAAGTGATTTTCCAATGTAACCAGTAGTATCGGTGCGAAGGAATTCGAAATTATAAATACCCCGATCTTTATAATAACCTAAACCAATGCCAGTTTCTATCCCGATTTTCGATTTCGTGAATGTAATGCCGGCCAAAACATCCACTGTATAAAAATCGTTTGGGTTCAAGCCACCCATAATCACTTTTCCATAACTTCCATCCACACCAACCGAATATTTCAATGGATTGGATTTTCGACTGTCGCCAGATGCAGGCTTATCGGGATCCGGTGAAGTGGTTCCCGGTTTGTCATCTTTACCGGAGGTTGAAGTTGTTCCCCCATTTTGTGTGTTCGGCTCAGCAGAAATTTTAGCGGATTTTGGACTCACGGATTCTGGAAGATCCTGGTTTTCCCCTGCAACCTCTGCTTGTTGCTGGTTTTTTTGTTCTGTGTTTTTATAGGTGTTTTCCGCATGGTTTTCAGGTACAATCGACAGTTTATCCAATTGAAAATCATTACTTCCAGATTCGTTTGTATTAGGTTTGGAAGCCGGCGCTTCTGTGCCAGAAGCAAGCAAAACGGAAGTTTGAGCCAATGAATTGGAAACCGTAGGCATATTTTCCTCTTTCTTCGGTTGTTTGGAATCCTGATTTTCGGATAAGGTTGGTTTTAAAATGGGTTTAGCCATTCTTTTGGGGTTGTTGCCAGAATTTGCAGTCAAGGGCTTGTTTTCCTCATTTAGACTGTTCTTAATTTTTCCTGCCTCGATTTCAGCTTTTAAAGGTTCATTTGCACTTGTTAGTTTTTTGGAAGGATTAATGTGATAGGTTTTAGATGGTGGATTTTCAGAAATCTGATTTGTTTCGGATGGTAGGTTTTTGGCTTTTGGAACCGCATTTTCGGATTGGGGCAATGATGGGGTTTTAGTATTAAAAAAAAGAAATGCCAAAATGCCCAGAATAGCTGATGATACGATTATCAGCCCGGCATTATTCGCTAAAAACCGTGAAACGGTTGGCTTTCCTGTACCAATTTTGGCTTTCACACCTTTCCACACCGAAGGGGGAGGTGATGGGCTATACCCTTCCAACGACTGCCGGAACAGCTTGTCTATGGGTTGTATATCTTTATTTTCGTTCATCTTCTAACGTGGTAATTCGCTAATTTTTTTCTGTAGCAGGTTTCTTGCACGCATAAGTTGGGTTTTCGAAGTGTTCTCGCTTATCCCAGCTATTTCGGCAATTTCCTTGTGTGAATAATCTTCCATTACATACAGGTTAAAAACCATCCTGTAGCCTTCGGGCAATTGTTGGATCAAACCCAACATGGTATTTGAATCGGGAGGTGGTGCGGTTTCGTCAATTTCGGGAACATGGTCGGCAAGGTTTTCTATTTCCGAAAGGTCGGATGTGAATTGTAGTTTGGCTTTAGCCCGTAAATAATTTAGGGCGTTATTGACAACAACCCGCTTTATCCATCCTTCGATGGAGCCTTTGTTTTCGAAGGTTGCCAGGCTGGAAAACACTTTTATAAACCCTTCCTGTAACATATCCTGAGCTTCGAACTTGTTACTTGCATAGCGGAGGCAGATACCAAACAAAGCCGGGGCAAAGCGTGAATACAACTCGTTTTGAGCTTTCCGCTTACCCGCCAGGCATCCTTCTATAAGTTTTAACTCCTTATCCATGCTATGTATCGTTCAGACACAGGATTTTGAAATAGTTGCATGAAGGTAAAAAAAATATCACTACAGACTATCAACCCCATATTTTTAAAAATAAGGCTAATTCTTATTTTGAAGTGCTATCTGACTGTCATCAAAACCAAAACTTTGGTCAAAATATTTTAGCTTTTTTACTTTTTGCTTGATCAAAAAGTAACCAAAAATCAAGGCTGTATAAAAATACAATGCGTTTCTAATCCGAAGGTATCTTCCCGCAATACAAGGCATGGGAGATGGCACAATTCCAGGCTTTTGTAGTTGCTGTGTATTGCTTCGCACATGCCTATCGCACATACCTCCGGCTAAGAACCGCTATTGTATTTTTATAAGGCCAGTCCTTTCTATGATAGTCCTTGCTTGCGGCAAAACCGGTTCGGAAG
>CAJAXK010000143.1 GCA_903946925.1 uncultured Bacteroidales bacterium
GAACAATTGAACAATTGAACGACTCAACAATTGAACGACTCTACAACTCAACAGCCGAAAGTGGAATAGTCACAAAAAGTGATTCCCCTAAAAGCAAAAAGGCCACCAAAAGGCAGCCTTTGCAATAATGTGCGGATGAAGGGACTCGAACCCATACGTCTCTCGACACCAGATCCTAAGTCTGGCGCGGCTACCAATTACGCCACATCCGCGGTTTTGTTAATAGCTGCGCAAAGGTACACTTATTTCCGGGTTCTCAAAATCTAAATCCGAGATTATTTTAGGGAATCTAAAGCAGATTGATAATCAGGTTCTTCGGTGATTCGGGTACCAATTGCGAATGCAATACTGTTCCATCCTGATCCAACACAACCACTGCACGCGCCATCAATCCTTGTAAAGGGCCGTCTGTAATCATAACGCCATACGTTTTGCCAAAGTTGTTGCTCCTGAATTCGGAAGCTGAAACCACATTTGCGATACCTTCGGTTGTACAAAACCGGCCATGTGCAAATGGTAAATCTTTTGAAACACAAACCACTGCTGCATTTTCCAATTTTGAAGCTTCTACGTTAAACCGCCGAACCGATGCAGCACAAGTAGCAGTATCCAAACTTGGAAAAATGTTTAATACAATCCGTTTTCCTGCAAAATCAGCATTTTTCACATCTGCTAAATTGGAACCTACCAGCAAAAAATCCGGCCCTTTGGATCCTACTGATGGCAATTCCCCGATGGTATTGATTGGGTTGCCTTTTAAAGTTACTGTTGACATGTTTTTTTGTTATTAGTTATTGGTTATTCGTTATTAGTTATTAGTTATCGGTTATTGGTTATTAGTTATTGGCTATTGGTTGTAGATAATTAATTTTAATTATTTGACTATTTGATTGTTACAATTATTTTGTGATTTGATTTCATATTAGCTATTAATTTTCCCCATCAACTATTTTCCATTTTTACCCAGAGCCATTTCGGAGGGAACTATTTTCCATTAACCATTAACTATTAACTATTCCCCAAGCCTAAACTTCCTTATTATACGCCTTGAATGTATTCATTAAAAGTGAGACTATAGTCATGGGTCCTACTCCGCCAGGTACAGGTGTGATGAAGGAACATTTGGGGGCAACTTCGTCAAACTTCACATCTCCAACTATATGATACCCTTTTTCACTGCTATCTTCTATGCGATGAATCCCAACATCAATAACAACGGCACCTTCCTTGACCATTTCGGCAGTAACAAAAGCAGGCTGACCCATTGCAGCGATAAGGATATCAGCAGTTTGGGCAATTTCTTTCAGATTTTTGGTACCAGTATGGCATAAGGTCACTGTACAATTTCCTGGATTAGCTTTCCGCGAGAGCATAACACTGATAGGAGTGCCAACAATATTGCTCCTACCAAGTACAACGCAATGTTTGCCGCTTGTTTCAATTTGGCTGCGTTCGAGCAACTGTAAAATACCAAATGGCGTAGCAGGAAGATAAGTTGGTTCGCCAAGCATCATCCTTCCAAGGCTAATGGGATGAAAACCATCAACATCCTTAGTAGGATTTATACTTCTAATAACTTTTTGAACATTGATATGTGCCGGCAAAGGAAGCTGTACAATAAAACCGTCAACCTCATCATCATTATTCAAAAAATCAATGATTTCGAGCAACTTAAGTTCGGTTGTGTCTGGTTCAAGCCTATAAACAGTTGAAGTAAAACCAACTTCTTTACATGCCCTTTCTTTACTTGCTACATAAGTTTGACTGGCAGCATCTTCACCCACCAATACTGCAACAAGATGTGGTGCACGGTCGCCTTTATCAATTATGGCAGCGCTTTTTACAGCGAGTTCCTTTTTTATATCGGAAGCAATTTGCTTTCCATCAATGAGTTGCATATTAATGTGGTAATGTGCTAATGAGTTAATGTGCTAATGTGAGGATGTGAGGATGTGGGGATGTGAGGATGTGAGGATGTGAGGATGCGAGGATGCGTGGATGCGAGATTGGGAAGGGTATAAAAAATGTCTGAAAAATTGGGTTGGCAAAAAACCGATTATTCTTTTTTCAGACAGTTTACAATTATCTGCGTTTTGTGTTTTTCATTTGCTGGGCCATTTTCTGCGCACCGCCGGTTGTAAGCATTTTCATCATTTTCCTCGTATCATCGAATTGTTTGATCAAACGGTTTACTTCCTGAATATCAGTCCCACTTCCTTGGGCAATACGTTTGCGGCGGCCACCATTCAACACGGCTGGGTTTTCCCTTTCAAAAGGTGTCATGGATTGGATAATAGCCTCAATCCCCTTGAATGCATTTTCATCAATATCAATATCTTTCATTGCTTTTCCCATACCGGGAATCATACTCATGAGGTCTTTAACATTACCCATTTTTTTGATTTGCCTGATTTGATCAATAAAATCGTTGAAGTTAAACTGGTCTTTGGCAAGTTTTTTCTGCAGCTTGCGGGCTGATTCTTCATCGTATTGCTCCTGGGCACGTTCAACAAGTGAAACAATATCGCCCATTCCAAGAATCCTGTCGGCCATACGTTCGGGATAGAACATATCAATGGCTTCCATTTTTTCGCCAATACCTACAAATTTTATTGGTTTGTTAACCACCGAACGGATAGTCAGTGCAGCACCACCACGTGTATCCCCATCGAGTTTGGTGAGTATTACTCCATCAAAATTGAGTTTATCGTTAAATGCTTTGGCGGTATTTACAGCGTCCTGGCCTGTCATTGAATCAACAACGAAAAGTGTTTCGTGGGGATTTAATGCTGTTTTGAGCGCTGAAATCTCATTCATCATCAATTGATCGATGGCAAGTCGGCCTGCTGTATCAACAATAACTACATTGAAACCTCTATCCTTGGCATGGTTTAGCGCATTTTTGGCAATTTTTACCGCATCTTTGGTTTCTGGTTCGGAGTAAACCTCAATCCCGATTGAAGCCCCTAAAACTTTTAACTGTTCGATAGCTGCAGGACGATAGATGTCGCAGGCCACCAATAGAGGGTTTTTGCCTTTTTTTGTGTGCAGGTAATTCGCCAGTTTAGCCGAAAATGTAGTTTTCCCGCTACCTTGTAAACCTGACATTAAAATTATCGCCGGACTGCCTTTAAGGTTGAGTTCCACTTTTTCGCCGCCCATAAGTTCGGCCAGCTCGTCGTGAACAATTTTAACCATCAGTTGACCTGGCGAAACCGAAGTCAACACATTCTGGCCCAAAGCTTTGGTTTTAACCGTATCGGTAAATTCCTTGGCAACTTTATAACTAACATCGGCATCGAGCAACGCCTTGCGAACATCTTTAAGTGTTTCGGCTACATTTATTTCGGTTATATAACCGTGGCCTTTCAGCAGTTTAAACGCTCTGTCGAGCCTGTCGCTTAGACTTTCAAACATTGTATCAGTGTATTATTTATGTTCATCCTCTTCCCTACCCTGTAGGAGGGGCGCAAAGTTAGTGATTTTTAGGGAATCTAATTTTATTGACAAAACTATAAGCCATTTCTTATACTTTGAACGGGATAAATTTCAGTATTTAGATTTGATATTTTACCACGGAGGCACGGAGTTCACTGAGGTACACGGAGTTTATTTTCAGTGCGTTACTGATTGTTCCCTGTATTTGCATTGTCATTCTCATTGAAAAACAAATAAGGCTTATTATCCGATTTATAGTGTATTTTGAAGTATGGGTTATATTCCCTTAACTCTATTTTTGGCTAATAAACCATTACAACGTGTTGGTTAACAAATATATACAACAGTTTGGGCGAATTGGAATACTATTAATTTGGTCGATTACACCGCGGTTGGCTTTACAAAATCAATTTTAAACCCGCGCTAATCTGCGAATATGGCAAAGCATTAATGCGCAATGTGTTGAGTAGCAAACCGTGTGTAAGGCATGGTAGCAAAAAAAAGACTTATCGGAGTGTACTCAACATCAGAAAAACAGTAGTTTTATTACCTAAAAGCGGCCATAAGCAGGTTAATATCCTGAAAAGGAAGCCGGAACGAATCGCTCAGGAATTTGTTTGTCGAAATGCCATTGTAAACATAAACGCCCTGCCGCACACCAAAATCGGATTGCAAAACTTTTTCAACACCACCTTCGTCGCCAAACCGTAAAAGTATGGGCGAAAGAAAATTACTTAGTGCATACGATGCCGTGTGTGGTACTTTTGATGCAATATTTGGCACACAATAATGGGTTACGCCGTATTTCTTGAACACCGGGTTACGGTGGTCGGTAACTTCGGAAGTTTCGAAACACCCACCTTGATCTATGCTCACATCAATTATTACCGCCCCCGATTTCATTTGCTGCACCATATCCTCGGTAACTACAACAGGTGTGCGGCTATAGGCACTGTGTATGGCACCAATCACAACATCCGCCGAGCGTAAGGCATTCATCAATACCCGTGGTTGTATCATGGATGTATAAACCCTGGCATTCAGGTTGTTTTGCAACCGGCGCAATTTATAAACCGAATTGTCGAATATTTTTACAAAAGCGCCCATGCCCAAAGCTGCGCGGGTTGCATATTCGCCAACCGTGCCCGCACCAAGAATAACAACTTCGGTGGGCGATATTCCCGAAAAACCGCCAAGCATTTTGCCACGGCCATATTCGGGGTTGCTCATGTATTCGGCAGCAACCAACATGGAGGTATTGCCGGCAATTTCGCTCATGGCTCGTATTACAGGAAATGTTCCGGCCTTATCCTGCACATATTCGAAGGCCAAAGCCGTGATGCGCTTCTGCAGAAGTTTCCGGAAATATTCCTCATTAACAGCCGATGTATGTATTGAAGAGATTAAAGTTTGCTTGTTCCCCATCATCTCGATTTCGTCTAATGTTGGTGGGGCAATTTTTAGTAGTATGTCTGACGAAAAAATCTTTTTGGTATCGTACGTTATCTCACCACCCATTTCGGCATACTCGGTGTCGGAGAAATGCGCTGCTTTGCCTGCATCGGCTTCAATAAGCACCTGATGCCCGTGATGCACCAGCAAACCCACTGCATCGGGGTCGAGAGGGATCCGGTTTTCGGAAAATGCACATTCCTTGGGCACACCAATTACCAGCATTTTTTGTCCGCGTTGCACCTCAAGCCTTTCTTCCTGAGGCATCAACTGACCGGTATGAAACATGCCGGAGTAAATATTTTGTATCATAAACCTGTATTTGAGCAATCAGAAAGTAATCGTACGCTCCTCGCTATCAGCCGAAACAACAATGCTAACGTGAACAGTTTCTTCGGGTAACAAATTTACGATTTTTTCGGGCCATTCGAGCAGGCAGTAGTTCCCGCTAAAAAAATAATCCTCGTAACCAATTTCCAGCATTTCTGTCCACGACTTCAGGCGGTACAGATCGAAATGAAAAACACTTTCAGAATTTTCGGTAAAATATTCGTTTACAATAGCATACGTAGGGCTGCTTACGGTATCTGTAACTTTTAAATATTCGCAAATGGATTTGATAAAAGTTGTTTTGCCGGCACCCATTTCGCCATGAAAGGCAAATATCCTTTTATCTTTATGAAATTCGATTAAGGCTTCGGCAATGGGTTTCAGCCCTTCCAGCGTTTGACAGGTGTAAATTTCGGGCATGGATTTTTTTTGTTTACAAATTTACAAATTCCCAGATTAGATTAACCGCTTCGAGGGTTGGTAAAAACCACTCGAAGGGTTAATTAGCGCATTAGCACATTAAAACATTAAAACATTACCTCACTTCGCCTTCATAAAAATAAAAGGTATCATCATTTCTTCCATCGAAATGCCTCCATGTTGAATGGTGTCGCGGTAATAGGAAACGTAGTGGTTATAGTTGTTGGGATAGGCAAAGAAATCCACTCCCCGGCAAAAAACATACGACGAACTCACATTGGTACGTGGAAGGAAGGCTTCGGCAGGATTTTTCACCTCGAAAACTTCGTTTTTGTTGTAATTGAGGCTACGTCCATTTTTGTAACGCAGATTGGTATTGGTTGCGCGGTCGCCTATTATCTTAACTGGGTTCCCAACACGTACCGAACCATGATCGGTAGTAATTATCAACGGGATTTTTTTCGCAGCCAGGAATTTGATAATATCCAACAATGGCGAATGCTCGAACCAACTAACGGTAAGTGAGCGGTATGCAGGTTCGTCATCGGCAAGTTCGCGGATTACTTCCATTTCGGTACGGGCGTGCGAAAGCATATCCACAAAATTGTAAACTACTACATTGAAACGGTTTCCCATCAGGTTTGGGAGCGAATCTACCAATTTACGGCCGGCATTGAGGTTAAGGATTTTTGTATAGGAATACTTAATATCCTGCCCGAAACGTTTCAGGTTTTCGCCAAGCAACTCGCCCTCAAATTGGTTTTTGCTGCCTTCTTCATCTTCATCTATCCAGTATTTGGGATATTTTTTTGCGATTTCACTGGGCAAAAGTCCCGAAAACAGGGCATTGCGGGCATATTGCGTTGTGGTTGGCAGAATGCTATAATACAAACTGTCGCTTTCAACACGGTAATATTCCTCAAAAATCGGTTGCAACATTTTCCATTGGTCGTAACGCAGGTTGTCGATCAGAATCATGAACATGGAGTTGTTTTCCTTAATCAAAGGCAACACTTTTTCGCGGAACAAGGTATGCGACTGAACAGGTTTTTCATTCGTTCGGCCATTAACCCAATCTAAGTAATTCCTTTCAATATATTTACAGAACACATTGTTGGCTTCCACTTTTTGCGAACGCATAATATCAACAATGCCTTGATCCTGAGCTTTTTCAAGCTCAAGTTCCCAATAAATCAGCTTCTTATATATTTCCACCCATTCGTTGAAATCGAGGCGGTTGCTTATTTCCATGCCAATGTTCCGGAACTGTTGCTGATAGGCATGAGTGGTTTTTTCGCTTACCAACCGCTTGTTCTCCAAATTTTTCTTCACACTGAGCAAAATCTGCTTTGGGTTTACAGGTTTAATCAGATAATCGGAAATACTTGC
>CAJAXK010000144.1 GCA_903946925.1 uncultured Bacteroidales bacterium
ATAAATATTGCTGTACAAGGACTTTGGGTATTTCCCAATCCAAACCCCACGCATGAAATCGTTGGCATTGCCATAAATATCCTCCATATAATCAATCGCGCCATTCCCGTTTTTATCTATTGGCAACAGGCTGATATTTTCGGCCATATTCATATTTTCGGGAGCAAGGATGTCGGAAATTTTGCAAAAACCTATTGCAAAAACATCCTTCTGAATGGCTGCTACCACTTGCTCTTTTGAGCCAAAGCTTATATTGTTGTCCAAAACCTGGGCTTCAGGTAAAAACTTGTTCACCGCGCTCTTCACCGATTCGTCATCGGCCATAAAAACATGGATAGGTACATTGTGGTCAGTTCCTAACATTGCCCAATTCCTGTTTTCCTGATTGCCAATAATTTGGCCAAACAGTTCAGGCGAAATACCTCGCTTACCTATTTCAGTAGCCAGTGGATTAGACACATTCATTATGGGAACAATTATATCGCGCCCTACAACCATTTTCCAGCCAGGACTATTTGGATTTGCCGTATTGCCCGAAACAAAACCAAGGCCATCCCCATTTCCCAATTCAGCAGTGTTATCAGGGGTTTCCTTTACAGCAATTACTACCTCAGGATGGAGTTTGCTATATGTGGCCACCCAACCGGAGGCAAGCGGCAATAAATCAGGAGTACTGGAGATTATTACAGCATTTTTGCTACTTACTGTGGTATTGCTTTCAATTTGCTGACCAATTACATTCCAGCAGCAACAAAGCAGCAAAATTCCGACTAATGATAAAGTTTTTGTTTTCATGATTTCTAGGATTAAAATTGATAACAAACAAGGGCAGTCAATTATAGTGCCAAATGTAAAAAATGCTTGTATGTAGCTGGAAATCATACTACTGAAAACTGTATTGATTAATTTTTAAACATGGTTTTTGTTGAAAATATATACACCGTGGTTTGGTTTGCATCCGCAACTTCCTATATGCCATTGCGTTGCATATAACTGTATAAAAAATATACATGTGTTGACATAATCAACATTTAACTTTGTAAATTGCACATAATCAACATAATGCCCGGTGGCAGGTTGTTCTGTTTTTCGATGCGGATAAGATAGAAAATAGATACTTCTTTTTGCCGAAATGTTTTATAAGCCGGAATTTGATTTTATAATTGGGATAAGAAACCGGAACAGGTTTTAATTGCTGCTAACAAACCAGTTCCTGTTTCACTTGTAAACAGCCACACAATAAAAAAAATCCCTGCCACATCGTAGCAGGGATTTTTTTTGTGGTTTCCCAAACCCTGCTTTTACAAACCGCAACTCATTTGTGAAATCCTGCAATTCAATTTTGAAGCACAACTATCCGTTCGGTCAGGATTGAATTGTTTTTGGATAGTTTAACGAAATAAACCCCGCTTTTCAATTCGGGAATGTTTATGGTTTGAAACTTTCCTATTTTCTTTTCAACATACATTATCTGCCCTGTTTCATTCAGTATGCTTACATCGGCATCTGCTGCATTTTCAATATTTATTGAGCCTGATGCAGGATTTGGATAAATCAATACATGTTGCTGTCCTAAAGTGTTGTTAATTTTGTACACAACATCGTAATCAGTTGTAAGGCTAACAGTTGAGCTACCCTGAGGCAACACGAGGTTAAAAGGTTCGGAAACATATATATCATTGGAGGCTCGCGACATTTTCACCGCTACCTGGTATTTCCCTTCTTTCGAAACAGTAATAGTATGTAAATTCCCCCCACTCAAAGGGCTGTCGTTATAGTACCATTGATACAGGGTATTTACTGTGGTATCGGTACTTGCTGCAACCTGGGTAATTACCGGTTTGGCTTTTAGGATATTTTCTTTCGCTTTTTGGGCTATGGCTTTTGCCCCGGCAGAATTTGGGTGAATACCATCGGGAAAATTAGCAGGCATGTATGAGGTTGCATTGTACATATCAATGAGATGCACCCCTTCCTCGAAAGCAATCTGATGTAAAATTGGGATGATCTTCATAACTATGGTATTGTCGTTGATACTATAAGCAGAGGAATACGCTTTGGCTGGGGTTACCATATAAATGGTTGGATGCGAAGGCATGGCACGGAATTTACCTATCATATCAAGGTAATCGGCTTTAAAATGTTCAGGTTTCCAATTGGAACTCTTGGAATCGTTGGTTCCCAATTTTATGAGTATTATATTGGGGTTTAGTCCAAAAGTATAATTGTACTGAGGTTGGTTCCACCAGGGCGAATCGCCGACTTTAGACATAGTTGTGCCCGAAACGCCTAAATTTTCGGTATAATATCCGTTGCCCAACATTTCCCTAAGCTGTATGGCCCAACTGTTGAAATAATTGCCGGCGCCCCCTTCGGTGATACTGTTGCCTATGCAGGCAATTGTTGTTTCTGCAATCGGATCGCCTGATGCATTACAACTCCCGAATTTTACAACCGGCCAGTTCAAAGATTCATTGGCAACGCTTACCCTCCGTTTTGAACGGAATTCGCAAGTGCCAAAAACAACTTCGGCATTAGTCATTGAATTGCCATTCAAAAATTTGTATTCGTAATCTAAATTAGGGATAACCGGGATCGAAATCTCATAAATATTGTCGCTGTTATCGTCTTTCAATTCCAAGGAAGTTGTGTTCCAGTTGTTGAATGTGCCCGCAACATGCACCCCATTTGTAGAAGTGGTAACGCCACTCATATCCACGCTCAAAGTAAGGTTTACCCTTTCGGTTGAACCACAATCGGCACACGAATTAAAACAAACCACACCCAAAACCGTATTAACTTGGGGAACAACAATATTGCGGTCGGCATTGGATGAACCCGACCCACAAACAGTTCCAACCATGGTTTCGAAATTATTCCAATTGGTATTTCCACGGGTATATCTATAATTATAACACTCGCCTGCAGGCAGATAGATTGTAGTTTCAAATATGCTGTCATTATTGGTGTCAGTTAAAAGCTGAAATTTGTCGAGGCTCCAGCCAGCCCAATCTGAGCCAATAAAAACGCCATTAGTTGGATATGCCTCCGACATATTTACCCTAAATGTTACCATAACATTGGATGCTGACAAAAAACCTGTCGGGATTGCTAACATAAAAAGTAAAGTAATCAGAAAATTTCTGTTACTGGGTTTGGTAAAAAACGTATGCTTCATAATTTTGTGTTATTGTAATTATATGGGTTTAGTGTTCCAATGTTGTGCAATAGATAGAAGTTACTTGCTTTAGGTATGAAATATATTTTTAGGGAAACGGAACCGATTAGAATTTTATTGTAAAACAGAAAACGCACCCTTGAGTCCACTCCGAAAACCGTCAAAAAAAAAGAAAACCACGGAGCGCTGTACTGAGTGCCACACTGAATTTGCCGAAGTGCCTGCCGAAGCAGAACAGAGGATAAAGAGGTACACAGAGTATTGTTAGTCAGCGCTATAGACTTAGTGAAATTTAGAAGCTTGTGCCTTAGTGGCGAAAAAGACTTGTCGGAGTGGATTCATTTTTCAAATTATCTCATTATCAAATTCCCGCATTATCACATTACCGCATTATCACATTACCGCATTAACACATTATCACATTACCGCATTATCGCATTAACTCATTAACACATTAGCAAATTAACTATTCATCCTCCGTTTCCAGTTCGTTGAATTTGGCATAGCGTTCCCATTTTTCTATCACCGCTTTCATATCGGCTGGTAATTCCGATTCAAAATACATTTTGCGCCCGTCAGATGGGTGCGCAAAACCAAGCGATTGTGCATGCAGTGCCTGCCGTGGACAGGCATCAAAGCAATTTTGCACAAACTGCTTGTACTTGGTAAAGGTGGTGCCTTTTAAAACCTGGTCGCCACCATACCGCGAATCGTTAAACAAGGTATGCCCGATATGTTGCATGTGTGCGCGTATCTGGTGTGTGCGACCGGTTTCGAGGGTACACTCCACAAGCGTAATATAATGGAAACGCTGCAAAACCCTGTAATGTGTAATAGCTTCCTTACCGTGGCTGCCATCGGGGAACACGTCCATGATTAACCTGTCGCGCAGGCAGCGGCCAATGTGCCCATTAACGGTGCCTTCTTCTTCCTTAAAATCGCCCCACACCAAAGCCTGGTATTTCCTATCTACTTTATGTTCAAAAAAACCACGTGCCAGGCGGCTTTGGGCCAATTCGTTTTTAGCTATCAATAATAGTCCGGAAGTATCCTTGTCAATCCTGTGCACCAAATACGGCCCTGTTTCGCTCACCACGCCCTCCTGCTGAAAACGATAGGCCAAAGCGTTTACAAGGGTTCCGGTATAGTTGCCATGTGCGGGATGCACCACCATGCCCGGAGCCTTGTTTATAACAAGCACATCCTCATCTTCGTACACCACATTCAATGGTATATTTTCGGGCAGTATTTCCGTTTCCCTGGGAGGGTAAGCCAGCACAATGGAAATTATGTCCAGGGGCTTTACCCTGTAATTAGGCTTTACGGGTTTGTTGTTTACCAGTATATTATCGGCGTGGGCAGCATTCTGTATTTTGTTCCTCGACGCATTTTGTATGCGCCCCATCAGGAATTTATCAATCCTAAGCATAGCCTGGCCTTTATCCACTTCAAACCTGAAATGCTCATAAAGGTCGTTTTCTTCAGCCGAAACCGAGGCCTCGTCCAATCCATCGGCAAGGCTTAGGGAATCATCAAATTCTTCTGTCATTGTATGTATTTAAATTTCTGTAATTATTCGCGCTAATGCAATGGTAAAGTTTTGAGAGTACTTAGAGTGTCTAAAGTACTTAAAGTGCCTAAAGTTAATACCACAAAAGCCTTACACCTTAAAATTCAGAAAAATTTCGCTGGCATTATTCTGCTAATCTTATAAACTATTTTAGTGTAAGTGCTTGGTTAATAAAGTGATTAAAATTAGCAAGAAACTTTAGGCACTCACTACTTTAGGCACTGAATAGTTACAACTTTTTGAATATAAATGCTTGGTTAATAAAGCGATTAAAATCAGCAAGGAACTTTAGGCACTCAAGGCACTCACCACTTTAGGCACTAAATAGATACAATCTGTTTATTTGAATAAGTGTTGATACCCAAAGCATTTACTTCTACCTGATAACCATTTTAGCCGAAGCTTTCCGGCCGCTACGGGTGTCGGTAAGCAGTACCATGTAAAACCCAGGTTGTAAACCGGAAACATTAACCGGGTTAGAAAAACCTCCCGAATAAACAAGGCTTCCATTGGCAGATACAATTTTAACCTCCAATGTGTTTTCCGAAATATCTTTCCATTCTGCGGGAAGTTTTATAATAAGGTTGCCATCCGTTACGGGGTTTGGCTGTATCCTCAATTGTTCGGCAGCAAGTGGTTTTTCTATGTTGAGTGGATTCGCTGAGCCTATTATTGGGCGCATCATCACCGAACCATAATTGTTTGCATCGGTACTCATTTCCCAATTGCCATTAACATTAAAAAAACGTTTTTCTTGGCTATTTGTATATCTGTCGAATCCAATGTTAAGGTTGTCGCCATTAGTTTGGGTCCACCCGATGTAAAATATCAACCCTGGAAATGTGGTTGCATCAACCCTAATGGGGGTTTCGAACCAATAAGTGTTAAACTCGTTGAGATTGCCGCTATATGTGGGTAAAATCCCAAGTGTATCCTTCATCTTGCCGGGTTTTCCAAACGAATCGTCCCACACATGCAGATCGATCAATTTCAAGTTAGCCCCATTAATTACCGGGTTAAAATAAATTTGCATGCCACGTAATGTATCGGCTACATTTAACTTAAACTGAACCGCGTAGGAGCCAGGATTGCCATTAATTCCAATCCCACTTTCGGCAGTACCATTATCGTACGCATAATAATTACTGAACAACTGATCGAACTGGATGGAATCATTTGAACGAAACAATGGGTTTGGGTCAGGTGTTAGGGTATGGATGATATGAAAAACTATTTTTTCATCGTCGGATACCGGAAACAGGAAGTTGACCGGAGGTTTGGCAAAAGGTGCATAAGTTGTATATCCATCTATTTCGAAAGGGCTAATGGTGTAGCTTCCGCCATCATACGTTTTGAAAGGGCTGAGGGAGTTTTTCCGTACATCGTATTTATACGAAACGTTCTGGTTTTTATCGTACAAATTGGCAATTGCGATGTCAAGGGTGTCTTTCAATTCGTTTATAAAATTTTTGGAATATTGATTAAAAGGCATCGATTGGTAATTTTGGAGCATCGAGGGTGCAGGTGCGGCGAATGCCATATCTTTTTGAACGGTTTTACCCGCATTAAGCCAAACAATATCAATATTCCAGTGGCTGCCGTTGTTGCGCCAGTCGGGTTGCGAATTGCCGGCCAAGGCCGCTATATTCCTAAACCTGAACTGAAAACCATTTTTATAATACCTTGAGCTATCTAAGATTGGGATAACCACATGCTTGAAATAGCTGCCTTCCTGTTTTGCGAAAGTGTCAACCTTTGTTCCGCCTTCTGTAAACCAAACCAATCTCCAATGGGGCACAATAACGGTATCGGTAGCTGAAGGTATAGTGTCGAATTCGCCAGGCGAATGGAATTCGAGGATTAAAGATGCTTCTTTTGAAGGCGGGCTTATTGTGCGGCCTTGCGGTTGGTAATAAAAACTCAAAAATATTGAATCTGAGCGTGTTGTTGCTTTTTTGGTTGGCGAAAACAACGAATCGAGCCTTATTGGAGCGGAAGTTAAGTAGTCGGCATCAAAAGCATGTGGTCCTGCGTTGGGGTATAGTGCGCCTTTATCGTCAAGGGCATCGAGTGTAACAACACCAATACTTGGTGGGAATTTTGCATAATCGGTATTAACGAAAGTATAGGCATCTGTCCACCGCAAAGGTGAAGGTATAACCGAAATTACTGAAAAATCATCGTAAAATGGCAAACGAAGTGCTTCGGATGATGTTTTTGCCGATTTTTTGTTGCTATAACTTTCGGCAACGGCAGGGTTAAAAGCCGGGGAAGTAATAATTTCCTGTGCAAAAGCGGTAAAACTTATGAGCACTATAGAGAGTATGGCAAAAATGTTTTTTGTCATTAAAGGTCAAAATTTAAGGTAAAGGTGTTTCGGTTGGAATGGTGTCAATAACCATATTGTTAATATATTCATCGAAATCGAAATCAGTTCCCGATTTATAGGTGAGCGAAAAACTGCTGCCGCTTTCTATTCTTTTTCCATACACATACAATGGATCTTGCTCATAAACTTGCGCATTGGTGCTGTCGCAATCGCCGGAATAAGTTTCGTTGCCAACAAAAAAACCTAACCTGCTCAATTCGAGCCTAGCGGCTTCGCGGGTTTTCCCGATAAGGAAAGGTACGGCAGGAAGCCCGGATCCTGAACCTGATCCAATTACAAGATCTACAACCGAACCTTTTAGTATCAAAGTGCCGGGCTTTACATATTTGCCACGGACGCTAACTTTCAGCACGGCATTCTCGGCCATATCAGGCACAATGCGTATGCTACCGAGTTTAAGTCCATACGTTTGCAACAAAGCTTTGGCACGGCGCAGCGAAAGGTCAATCAACTCGGGCATACTAACCTGTTCAGGCTTAAAAGAAACCAGCGACAAATATATGGATCTACCAGGTTTTACTTTGGTATCGGGAATCGGATCCTGCGAAATCACTGTTCCGGGTTTTCGGGTATAATCGTAAATGGAATCAACAATTACCAATTCAAAATCCCTGCTCGATTCGAGGCTGTTTACCTGGTCAATCGAAAGCCCAACATAATTAGGTGTTACTGCCACTTCGTTATGACGGGTATAAAATTTCAAAACCATCAAAATTATCCAGGCAATGACAATAAAAAGCAATATTGAATATGCCAGATGCTTTAAAAACAGCCGTGTTGTGATGAATTGAATAAAATTCATAAACCTGTGTTGCCCCGATTGGTGGTGAGTTAAACCCTTGTTAAAATAAACTGCAAGAGCGTATAAATATTGTTTCTTTTTTGCAAAGATATGAATTTCCGTGTTCTGAGTGCAAAGTGCCGGGTGCCATGTGCCGGGTGCCGGGGAAAAGTGCCGGTTGCCAGGTTCCGAGTACAAAGTGCCGGGTACCAAGTGCCGGGCGCCAAGGTCCATGTACCGGGTTGCAGGTACCAAGTTCCGGGCTTCAGGTGAAAAGTTGTCACTGCATTCATCCCCACATCCCCAAATCTTCACATCCCCAAATTTTCACATCTCCAAATCCCCAAATCCCCAAATCCACACATCCTCAAATCCTCAAATCCCCACATCCTCTAATCCCCACATTAACACATTAACACATTATCACATTAACACATTAACAAATCAACCAAGGTTCTTTAACTTTGCAAATCAATAAACCTAAAAGATTTGTTTATGCAAAAGCTCAATATTGTATTGTTCATGGGTGGCGATTCGGGCGAGTACGAAGTTTCAATTGGTAGTGCTTCACAGGTTCAAAATAACCTGGATCATGAGAAATTCAATGTCTTTCCGGTATTGGTCAGGGATGGGAAATGGACATTTACCACCGATACTGGTTTGCAAATACCTTTCGACCGGAACGGGCATTGCCTTGAAATTTCGGGGAAAACGATAAAATTTGATTGCGCATTTATTGCAATTCATGGCACACCGGGCGAAGATGGTAAACTTCAGGGTTATTTGGATATTGCAGGAATTCCTTATACAACCTGTGATGTAACCACTTCGGCAATAACGTTCAATAAATATTTTTGCAACGATTTGGCAACCCAATATGGCGTTAGGGTTGCAAAAACTATAATTATCCGAAAAGGTGAAATCTGGGATACCGAAAAACTCTCGGAGGAAGTTGGCTTGCCATGTTTTATTAAGCCTAATAAATCAGGATCGAGCGTAGGCGTTTCCAAGGTTTATGATGCAGCCGGGATTCCTGTTGCCATTGCAAAAGCCTTTGCCGAAGATGACGAAGTTCTTGTACAGCAATTTGTAAAAGGACGCGAAATGGCGTGTGGCGTTTTTACTTTAAATGGCAAAATCGAGGTGCTGCCTATTACGGAAGTAATTTCGAAAAACGATTTTTTTGATTACAAAGCCAAATATACCGAAGGGCTTGCCAGCGAAATTACACCCGCCGAAATTACTGAATCACAGTCTGTTGAATGTAGAAGGCTTACTGAAAACCTGTATAAGAAATTTAACTGCAAAGGTGTTGTGAGGTTCGATTATTTCCTTTCGGGAGACGAATGGTGGTTTTTGGAGGTAAATACTGTTCCAGGTTTTTCGTCGGGAAGCATTGTGCCCAAACAGGCAAAAGCTGCGGGTTTCGAGTTGAAAGATTTCTTTGGCTTCCTGATCGAAGAAGCGATTGCAAATCGGTAAATGATTATTTCGCCGAATTCAGAAAATCTACTAATTTATTTACAGCCAATGCCCTGTGGCTTATTTTGTTCTTTTCCGAAAGTGGCATTTCAGCAAAAGTTAGTTCATGCCCCAAAGGCCGAAAAACAGGATCATAACCAAAACCTTTTACACCTTTTCGTTCGGTAATAATTTCACCATTTACAATCCCTTCAAAATAGTGAATATCGTTGTTAAGGATTAAGGCAATTACCGTCCTGAACCTGGCCGCGCGGTTTTCTACACCTAAAAGTTCGTTGAGGATTTTATCAATATTTGCTTCAAAATCGTGGCCATCGCTTGCGTAGCGTGCCGAAAAAACACCTGGCCGGCCATCGAGTGCTTCAACTTCAAGACCTGTATCGTCGGCAAAACAGTTTTTGCCAAACCGGTCGAAAACATATTGGGCTTTTAACAAGGCATTGCCCTCAAGGCTTGGCGCTGTTTCGGGTATATCATCGAAACAACCAATTTGCCCAAGGCTTTTCAGATTAAATGAATCGCCGATAATATGTTGTATTTCAGCAAGTTTGTGCAGATTGTTGGTAGCAAAGATCAATTCGTTAGCCATAAATTATTCGTTGTGGTAAGGTTCGTTTTTAAGTATGGTCATTGCCCTGTACAATTGCTCGGCAAATAACAAGCGGATAAACTGATGGGTAAATGTCATTCGTGAAAGTGAAACCGTGAAATCTACTTTTTGTTTTACGCTTTCGGCCACGCCATAAGCACCTCCTATAATAAAAACCAGTTCCTTGGTGCCTGAATTCATCGTTTTTTGTAAAAAACCGGCAAATTCAACTGAGGAAAACTCTTTTCCATGTTCGTCCAATAAAACCGCAAAATTGGCAGTATTTATTTTTTCGAGTATCGCAATTGCCTCTTTCTCTTTAACTTGCTCGGGATTAAGGTGTTTTCGGTCTTTTAAATC
The DNA here is from genome assembly GCA_903946925.1 of uncultured Bacteroidales bacterium. Classification (GTDB taxonomy): domain Bacteria; phylum Bacteroidota; class Bacteroidia; order Bacteroidales; family UBA4417; genus UBA4417. The sequence continues at coordinate 10,350 of CAJAXK010000144.1, forward strand.
CGGGATTATAACCTCTTTAAGCTTGATATAATGTTTCAAGCGTTTTATAAAAAGCGCATAACCCTCATTCACAAAAGCCTCAGATGTGTTCCCTATCATCAGCACAGTAATATTCATATAATTAGTGGTTTACGACTTTTCTTGTGTTGATTTGCCGTTAATGGAAGTTTGTTTTAAGAAGTGCCAAAGATACTCACACTCATTTAAAAAAGCATTGCAATTTTAAGGGTGAGTCCACTCCGATAACATAGAAATTAAGAATCGCCACTAAGACACTATGGCACAAAGGCTCACAAAGCATTGTTATTCTGTGTTATATGCTCAATAAACCTTAGAGGCTTTGTGCCTTTGTGGCTAAAAAAGACTTTTCGGAGCGGACTCAAGGGTAGGGCCAATTCGTATTTTGAGCTGCTATTTTTACAACTGTTTTCTTTGCGATTTGTTTTCTTGTTCTTTTGTCTTGACACAAAAGAACCAAAAAGTCAAGGCTTTATAGAAATTTTACACATCTGTACACCTTGGTAAACACCCGCAAAACAAGGCTTGATAGTTTGGGAACAACATCCTGAAAGCAAGTGAAGCTGTGTTTTGCTACGCACATGCCCGCGCGGTTTACCTTCGGCTACATCTGCGTAAAATTTCTATAAGGCCAGTCCCTACATCCTCGAATTTTCCAATATTTACCCGAGCCTTCCGAACCGGTTTTGCCGCCAGCAAGAACTATCTTAGGAGGGACTGGCCTTATAAAAATACAATAGCGATTCTTAGCCGGAGGTATGTGCGGAAGGCGTGTGGGTAGCAATACACAGCAACGACAAAAGCTTGGTTTTGTGCCATATCCA
>CAJAXK010000145.1 GCA_903946925.1 uncultured Bacteroidales bacterium
GAGTGGTCTCAATAGTCAAAATACTGGTAGGCTCTTTTCTTTTTTTCTTATGTGTTCTAATGTGCCTATTGTGGTTCAAAATATTTATGCGGTTTAAGTCATTAAAGTAGAAGTAAGAATTGTTATGTGACTATTCAGTGCCTAAAGTTGTGAGTGCCTAAAATGCCTAAAGTTCCTTGCTAATTTTAATCGCTTTATTAACCAAGTACTTACGCTCGAATAGTTTATTAGAATTGTAGATTGATGAACGCGACATTTTCCTGCATTTAAAGGGAAAATGGCATTTGTGGCATTAACTTTAGGCACTCTAGGCACTTTAGGCACTTTAAGTACTTTCAAAACATGAATATTCCGCAGGCTGAATAGTTACATTGTTATTAATCAAACACCCTGCATCCCAGATTTTTCAGGTAAAGCACTTTCTAATCCTTGTTCCAGAAATATATTTTAAGCTTTGCGCCTTTTGGCATTGGTGTTTCCATTTTTAAAGTACTGATACTATGCTGCCAGGTATTGGGTGTTTCGATGTTTTGTGATGGAGTTACCTTTTTTCGGCAAGCACCATTATAGAATAACCACCCATAAATTTGGAGCAAAACCTTGGGTTTATTTTATACAAGGTTTGTCTGATGATATCCACAATCCGTTGTTTGAATGATACTACTTTGTTTACAGGTTCGGTATAGGCTTTGCCTAATACATTGAAACCGTAATCGGTTAAAATGCTTAGGATGAAATCTTCAGTAAAATTATGGATATGCCCTACCCGTTTTTTCGATTCAATAAGTATTCCTTCACTCATCAGCGACCATACACTCATATCGAGCGGTATATGAAAAACAAAGTATCTGCTTTTGCCCGAAATAGAATCTAAAAAACTGAAATAATTTTCGAGGTGCTCAATAACATCTATAACAAGCATCAAGTCGAAGTTGACAGTGTCGGCAGTAAGGGCAATATCCTGAAGCTCAAAATGCAGCTTATCATTGGCTTTTTTCCCTGCAATAGCAATTGCATCGTTTGAAATGTCGTAGCCTACCGCGTTTTTAACCTCCGGAAACCTTTTTAATACTTGCAGAAGTATTTCCCCGCTTCCACAGCCCACATCGCAAACATTTTCAAATGATATTTTGTGTTTTCTCAAAATTCTTTCTATCCGGTCAACTTTAAATCCTGTATCTTCTTCATGCCAGGTAGGATTGTAGCTGAGGTAAGTCTGATCGTTATAAATGTCTTTTTTCATATTTTCCTGTAAGTGATGATGTGTTGGTATAATTCGTTGATTTCCTAATTTAAAAGTATTCTATTTCCCTATAATGGACAGTTGAATATTGATTTATTTGAACATTGATTATTATGGGTGAAGTCATCAATGGATACAAAAGCAAGCAACAACATAATCCTTACTATCTGGAAATGCGGCAAAACAGGTTTTTAAGAAACAGTACTTTTCTTTCTTTATTCCAGAAATAAACCTTTAGTTTGGCTCCTTTTGGAATTGCAGAATTCACCTTTACTGTATTTACCAAATGACCCCATCCGCCTGGTTTTATAATATTTCCTGAAGAAGTACCTTCCCACAGTAAATTCTTGCCATCTTCTGCATCTATTGAGATAACCAGGACATCCTCAGCCAAAAAATCCTTGGAAAAAATATCGGTTTCGGCTTCAATAACGAGATTGTAAATGCCTTGATATTTATCCAGATTTATTTCGATTCCCGGACTGTATTCATCGGTTATACCCAGTTTATCGGCTTTTTGGGTATTTCCGGCATCAATTAAAATGGTGGTGTCGCCATCAAGTTCAGCCTTATTGTTTTGTAGTACAGTCAAATTATTTGCCTGAACAAATGTTTTTCCTTTGTTTTTATTGTAAAGTACGATAGATGAAAGCCCGCTATAATCCTTCATTTCGACTATGAAAGGAAATACGGATCGGATAATATCTTCGCCTTCGGCAGGGGTTGGTTTAGTGATAGCATAAAGAAAATAAGGGGATTGGCATTTCCCCACGGTTTCTGCTAATGCCTTAAGCCCGTCAGTCCCATTTATAGCATACAGTGCAAATGTTGAATCCTGAGCATGATACCGGTTTAGATAATACTGGATATACAGTGGATTATTTATGTTTATTGCTTTGGTTATATTTTCATTCCCGTATTTCTGCTCCCATTCGGCGGTAAGCCTTGCAATATCCTTAAACTCGCCAAAGTGCTGAGCCTGGTAATATTTGTTTATTAGAGTGGTTCCGGTCATGCCCGAAATAAGGAATACGGCCAATATCCAAGGTTTCAGTTTATCGAATGTATTTCCGGCGTAGCTGAAAATCAGAAGTATAAAACAAGGAAACGAAAATATCAATACCGGGTGTTGTAATACCGGGTTTACTTTAACTGAATAAATATATCCGATAAGTATCGGAAGTAAGAACCAGGTTGCCAGCAATATCCTGAAACGTGCCATGCTTTTACCTTGCTTTTCAACAAATAGAAGTGCCAGCAAAGTTGCAAGGAAAAGCGAAAGAATAAATACAGATTGATCGAAAATATAGAAGATATGCGAGAAAATCCACATTTTGTCGGGCACACCAAGCCATAAACCCACGCCTTTGTATGTTAAATGGTTAAGCGTGATGGGTATATGCGGCACAAACAAAAGTGCAGCCACCAAAGCAGCCGAAATGTAGTGGAAAACATTGTTTTTTCGGGCAAACACAAAACCCGAAAAGCCAACAATCAAGGCAAATAGGAAACTAAAATAATGGTTGTACATGCAAAGCGAAGCCGAGAGTGCGAAGCCTGCAAGAATACGGATACTTGGTTTTTCAGGGTTTAACGTACCATTTTTATCGAAAAACACTTGCAGCCAAAAATAAACCAACATCAGGCAAAAAAGCATCCCAGAGCCGTAAGGGCGGGCAATCTGGCTATACAAAAGCGGGAATTGCAGGAACGAAAGTGCGGCTGCTGTAAATAGCCCGGCAGCAGTGCCAAACATAAACTTTGCCACCTTATAGCTGAACCAAACCGCCAAAATGCCGAAAACAACAAACGGAAACCGCACAGCCCACTCGTTGTCGCCAAATAACTTCACCCATTGCCAAAGGAAAATTTGTATCCCACCCGGATGCCCATCAACATAAAAGCCTTTTTGCACCAATTCGGCAAACGTATTGTAATGCAAACGGTTAAGCGCACTCAACTCATCGTTTGAATAGGAAAATCCGCCATAATTATAAAAACGCAATGCCCCGGCTATGATAAGGATAAGGAAGAGGAAAAGGGTTTCGGGTTTTTTGAGGTTCATTTTAGTGGTGGTTTGTTGTCATTCGGTGGTCATTGGTTGTCATTCGGTTGTTGTTGGTCATTGGTGGTCATTCGGTGGTTGATTCAGTTGTCATTGGTGGTCATTCGGAGGTCATTGGTGGTTGGATTGCAATTTGCTTTTTATTCTTTGCAGACACAGTTGCATGAACAGTCTCTTAACTTTTGCCCCTCAACCTTTCAACGCCTCAACTCCTCAACCCCTCAACCTCTCAACGCCTCAACGCCTCAACCCATCAACCTCTCAACTCATCAACCCATCAACTATTTCCCTTTAACCTCCACACAAAAATCATCAATCATCAATACTTCATCGCCGCCATTAAGGTAAAAATAAACCAGCACAGAATCCTTAGAGGTGATCCCTTCAGGTATTTTTACCCCAAATTCTATTGGGTTCCATTGCCCTTTAACGGTTTGCCCGCGCAGATAAGCAGGGTGGTACGAAACAGTTTTCCCTTCATGCTTAAAGTCGGCAACCAGCGTTGCGCCAGTGGTGTATTGGTCGGAATTAACTTTGGCAGAAATATGGATAAAAGGATTGGTATCAGCTCGAAAAGCCTGCAATGGCAACCAATGCGAAAAACTGAACGGATAGCGGGAATCAATCAGGCAAGCTTTTTTACCCGAAAAAGCATTGCCTACCTCTTCAATATTTCCCGCTTCGGGTAGGCATTTTTGCTCAAAATCGCAGCAGATAGATTGAATGGTTTTTGCTTCGGGATTTTCAGGAAATTTTGGTGTTTTTAATGGTTTTGCTGTTTTATATTTAACCATATCCACCTGCATATCATCAATATAAACCGGACTATCGCCTTTGATGTACCAATAATAGATTTTCACTTTCTCGGCTTTCAAGCTGGAAACAGGGAATTCCCGGAAAATTTCTGAGACAAACCATTGTTGGCTGTTGCCCCTGCGTTGAACAGGATAAGTTTTATAAAAAACAGTTTTCCCATTGGATGTAAAATCGAAAACCAAAACCATCTCAGCCTGATTCTCACCCATAATCCGCGAACTTACCCGAATGTAACCATCACTATTGGCGATATAATCCACAGTGTTTTCGAAAACAATGCTGTAAGGCGAAGAAGCTTGTATGCAGGATGATTTTTTGCCCGAAAATGATTGTGCCGTTGTGATAGAGGCGGCGTTTCCCCATGGCGATGCAAGTTCCGTTTCCATATCGGAATGGTAAAGTATGGCGGTATCCGTTTGGTCGTCAGTGGGTAAAATCCAGTCGTGGGGAATGGTTGGCTGCATTTTAAGGAAATCAATTTGCATATCATCCAACAATACCTCGCCTTGGCTTAGGTTTTGGAACGAAACAAAAAGGCTGTCGGAAACGGAGCGGATATAGGGTAAATAAACTACCATCTCGGCATATTTCCATTTCCCTGCATTCAAACCTGGCATAAGGTTATGGTGGGTAGTGGAATACTTGCCTTTTGAAGTCCCGATATTTACATCAATGGTCAGGGACGAATCAAGGCTTTCGGGTAAAAACCAGCCGCCAATCCTAAGGATCAGGGGTTTGGCCTCCTTATAATCGGACATTCCCCTTACAAATAAAGGTTTGTTGTTCGATACCGAATCCAGGATTATGGCAGTCTTTTGGGAATGGCTCTTTTCTGAAAAGTTACAACCCTTGGTCTTGAAAAGTGGCCTGGCTTGTTCAAAATCATTGGAATACGATTGCTTTCCGAGAATTTCATTTTCAGGAACCATAAACGTTGTGCCCTTATCGAAGCTATAGAAATTTGAAAAATAGGTTTTTGCAGTTACAGGGCCACTTGGATAAACCCAGATCAAGTGTTGAAAATGTTGCATCAAATTTAGGCCGATAAAAACACTCAGAAAGAGAGGGTAAATAATACTCCTCCGACTGTTTTCAAGCCCTTTGAATATGAAAACCAACAAAATAGCGATAAAAGCATAATAATCTATCATTACCCTTTGGCTCACAAACGAGGTGTAATTCCATACCCACCAACTTGATAAAAAATATACCACGCTAAAAAGGAAAGCCGAAAGGCTCAGGAATTGCCATTTGTTCTTTTTGAAAAGATAGACAAACCCAAAAGCTGAAAATGCTGCAATGGGGGTGTAGAGCAGCCAACCTTTTTCGAAACTGAGAAGGAATGAGAACAGGTGCGGTTTGGTTAGATCGTAGGTTTCGTTTCCGTAGGAGTAAACCAGAAAATGACCTGTTTTTACGTACCAATAAGTTACAGGGATCAGCAATGGCAAAATCAGGGCAAAAACGGAAGGGAAAAGGATGCGCTTTTCAGAAAACGCTTTCTTTAAGAGGAGGATCAGGGAATCCCAGCTACCGCAGAGAAAGGGCAAGGCTAAAACAATAATTCCATTTTGAGGCCGGCTAATCACAACCATTCCAAGAAAGAAAGCTGAGGAAGCAAAAAAAACGGGCTTCTTGCTTTTGTTTGCTGATAAAACGGAATAGACAAAGGCATTTATCAGGAAAAAATTATACACATGTACCTGACAACCTGCATTTACCGTATAATAAATTAGGTTTGTAGCCAGGCCTGTAGCCAAAAGTGTCCAGGCAATTGCGTTTTCGTTTTGGGTATAAAATCGGAGTATTTTTCGCAAAATCAATAACGAAAGCCAAAAATAGAAGAAAGCAGCGAATGCAATTGCCAATTGGTAAGGCATTGAATACCCATCGGTTGGGAACCCGAATACTGCCGCTATGGCATGAGCACCAGCAAAAAAAGGCAACCAAAGCACTGCCGGTCCCGGGAAATATTTATTAACAATCCCATTTCCTGTATCGAACCTGAAATCCTTGTACAGTTGCCCACCTAGCGGATAATAGTCCGATTCGTATTTATCAATAAAGTCAAAATCGCTATCGTAATAAATGAACAGTGCCGGCAGATACGCATAATACCCTTTTCCATCGCTCACAATTACCCTGTCCCATGTGTTTGATGGGACTTTGGTGAGCAGGAACAAAACGGCGTAAACCAGTACTATTAATTCAGGGATGTACTTGCGCAGTTGCATGCGTTGGTCAACTATGGTTTTTATTTACTGCGCTGCCGCAGGGTTTCGAAAATAATTATGCCGGCAGCCACCGAAACATTCAGCGAACTTATGGTTCCGGCCAAGGGTATTTTTATCTTTTCGTCGCAAAGTTTCAGATATTCGGGCGAAATACCATCTTCTTCGGAGCCTAAAATATAAGCCACAGGGCCAGAAAGGTCGGTTTTGTCGTAATCGGTGCTGCCTTGTTCGGTAACTGCCATCAGGCGCAATCCTGAATCTTTCAGATAGCGTAATGTGTTTTTTAAATTCGGGCTGCGGTGTACCGGAATAATATTGAGTGCCCCGGCAGAAGTTTTTATGGCATCGGCATTCACCTGTGCGCTTCCGCGTGATGGGACTATAATGCCGTCAACTCCCGCACATTCGGCACTTCGGGCAATGGCTCCCATGTTGCGCACGTCGGTAATTCGGTCGAGGACAATAAACATGGGTTGTTTGCCTGTTTCGTAGGTTCGGATAAGGATATCCTCGATGGGTTGATATTCGATCATCGAAACAAAGGCAACAATTCCCTGGTGGTTGGCTTTGGTAAACGAATCGAGTTTTTCGTTTGGCACTTTTTGTACCGGGATTTCGAGGCGTTCGGCAATGGATGTGATTTCACGCACTTGTGGGTTACGGAGTTCACGCGAAAGCAATATTTTCTCAATATCCTTACCGGCATTAAGTGCTTCGAGGATGGGATGTATTCCGTAAATCAGGTTTTCGGGTTGGCGGCGTGGGCCGTTGAAGTGTTTCTCGTACATTTTTATTAATAGGGGTTTGGGGTTAGGGGTTAGGGATGGGGGCAGGATAAATAGGTCAAAGGGTAGAGGGCAAAAGTAAAAAGTTGAAGGTCAAAAGTCAAAGGTTAAAAGTCAAAAGTTGAAGGTTAAAAGTAAAAGTTGGGAATTGAAAAAGTTGTAGTTTTTGGTTTAAAGGTAAATTGATTTTCGTTTTTTGAGGTTAGTAGGGTTAAAACTACTTCTTCACTTTGACCTTTGCCTTTTAACCTTTGCCTTTTTCCCTATTTTTCAAACCTGCATTTCCTACCGTCTCCACATCTGAACATTTTGATACCAAACCGCCTTGTAATATGGGTCGCGGTCCAGCACATAGTCGTTGTTGGTAAAAGGGTTTTGGGCTTTGGTGAAATAAAATTTCAATGCCCTAGGATCTTCGTATTCGCCATATATCCAGGTTTCATCTTGAAAACTCCTGAAAACCTTGTTAGGCTTGCCCATCACTATATAAATCATCCCGCGGTCTGTTTTCCAACCATCGGTAAATGATGTATATAGCTGGTTTGCTGTTTCCACGCGCTTATAATATTTACGTATCAATTCGGTAGCCAAATCGGGTCGGCCAGCATTTACGATCCAAAAACTATCAACGGCGATTTTGGCTATTGGGTAAGAGCTGAGTTGTTCAAATTCTTTGTTTGATGTGATATACCGTAATGATTCACGCATTAAAGAGTGCAAAGTAACTTTTGGAAACCCAATGTTCATTTTGAAAAAGCTTGGGCCCACCATTTTTGTTGTATCAACCTGAAAGAAATAGAACCCATTGACATTCGGCATAAAATAGGAGGTTTTCCCATTAATCAAATCTAAGTAAAAAGTACTGTCGGGTTTATATTTGAATGCTGAGCGGTATTGCTCCACAAATGGAGGGATTGGTGTTTGAAAATTGCGGGAATACACTTTAACAAGAAATCTTCTGTTGGTGGTATCCTCGGTTACCATACGCACTGGCTGTGGATATGCCGTTATATTCCCTGAAATAAATTCACCGGTTTCCGATTGAAAACGGTACCAGGTTTGGCACAAATGATTTTTTTTACTAAAATACTCGAGAAGTACAAAATCATCGAAAATTCCAGGAACTGTGTAGGTGGCTTTTACAAAATAATCCTTGCCAGTTGTGGCCCTGAATGTCCAATTATGACTGATATAACTTTGATTATCAGCAGTATCAGCTATGTAAAACGATGCACTATCTATCAACATCACCCGTTCCCCATCTCCAATAATTTCGTATTTCAATTTCCCCAACTTCGTGTATTTCCGTGTTCCAGGGTCAGGTTGTATTAGTCCGGATGGCAGTTCGATGCTTATTGCTGTAACGCTGTCGTTAATATGGTACAATTGGTAGAGCTGAATAGCATTTCCCTTGTTTCCTGTATATAAACTACTGATGTCCATACCGGTAATATTTAACGATGGACTGCAAGCTGCAATAAAAATTACAGTTAGGCTAATCAGCAGCGGAAAGGGTAAATGTTTTTTTATGAAAAGATGCAAAATTATCTGATTATTTTCGGGATAAAAGTACAAAAAAAAAGAGGCTCGATTATCCAAAGCCCCTTCACTTATTTTATTATTCACTTTTAAGCTTACCTCACCCTGAGCTTGGTTCCGAGTTTAAGTGTTTTGGTAGGTTTAATCCCATTGATGGAACACAATTGTTTTACAGAAGTCCCATATTTCCGCGAAAGCGCGCTCAAGGTATCCCCACTTCTAATGGTATGGTATTTCTTTGATTTCGAGGATTTTGACTTTTGTTTTACATTGTCATTTCCTGTAACAACAACTTCGGTTGAAGCTGAGGGTATATAATCCCTCGAAAGGCCATACGTTGCTTTGGTTACTGTAAAAGTATCGGAAATAAGGCTGTATGTGTTAAAATCAATCAATTGTTTTGGGTTAAAAGCCTTGCCTTGAAACCGGGTTTCAAAATGCAGGTGGTTGCACGATGCACGACCGGATCGGCCACCCAAACCAATAACATCGCCTGCTTTAACTTGTTGATTTACCTTTACCGTTATTTTTGATAAATGTCCATAAAGGGTTTCAATACCATTATAATGCCTTATTACCACACAATTTCCATATCCTGAATAGCGGCGAGCCATACGCACCACACCATCGAAAGCACAACTTACCGGATCCCCGGCTTCCAGTTTTATATCAACACCTGCATGTACCCTGCGGCCACGGTAGCCAAAAGGGGAGAGGAAATCGCCTTCGACCGGAATAACAAATCCAGTAGAATAGTCGTTGAAAAGTGGAAGGCTTGTTGAATCGCCAGCTAACGGGGAAACCTCCGAATAGCGACGAACGCACAAGGTATCCCAGCTTTTATAGTACTTGTTCAGTTCAGGAATGTCTAATATGGAAGGTAGTGCCGCAGTGGATGGAGCCAGTAAAATTTCCGATGCTTCCAGCTCATTTTCATCCATTCCACCAGCAGGTTCAGTAATAAGTTGCTGCGAAAAAGCAAAACTTCCAAAAGAGCTGAATGCCAATGAAATAAATAGTGAAATTATGTTTTTTTGTAATGCCATCAAAATTATTTGTAAAAGCAATTGCTTACATTGTGAGTGAATTGTGTTTGTGAGTTTTCAAAAGTAGGTTAAATATATTAAACCCTAAAATAAAATTAGGCTTTTTTAAGAAATATTTTTTACTCGTTTTGTGGCTTCAAATAGGATATTCTGGTTTTAAGTACTTTGATATTTTTCATTGTTATAAAAAATACATTTTCTACTGTCTATGAAATGTTTCCCTTACTTGCAGCACAACTAAACGGCTAAATATTATTTTGATTTGTTGAAGGGCTTTTAGAGTTTTTTGATTTTTTTGAATATGTTTCAAGTTGTTTTTATTGTCCTTTGTCTTGACACAAAGGACCAACTTAGCGAAGCGATTTCATGAGCTCCTTTGAAAATAAGCAATAAGCGAATAAAAGTCAAGGCTTTATATAAATTTTACACATCTGTACAGCTTGGTAAACACCCACAAAACAAGGCTTGACAATTTGGGTACAACATCCTGGGAGCAGGTGAAGCTGTGTTTTGCTACACACATGCCCGCGTGGTTTACCTTCGGCTACATCTGCGTAAAATTTCTATAAGGCCAGTCCTTCCACCCTCGAATTTACAAATATTTACCAGGGCCTTCCGAACCGGTTTTGCCCAATTCAAGAACTATCTTACGAAGGACCGGCATTATAAAAATACGATAGCGGTTCTTAGCCGGAGGTTTGTGCGGAAGGCATGCGCGTAGCAATACACAGCAACGACAAATGTTTGGAATTGTGCCATCCTCCATGCCTTGTATTGCGGGAAGATACCTTCGGCTTAGAAACGCATTGTATTTTTATAGAGCCTTGATTTTTTATTCGCTCATTGTCTATTTTTTATAGGTGCTCATGAGATCGCTTCGCTAAGTTGTTACTTTTTGATCAAGCAAAAAGTAAGAGAAAGAGAACGTATTCAAAGCAATAATACCAATCAAGAAGTAAATCCTAAACACTTTTCCGTCAAATAAAGAGTCAGCACATCAAAAAAATATGTACCTAACTAAACCAAACTCCATTCAATTGGGGGTTTTCCTATACTTTCAAGCAATTCGTTGGTTTTCGAAAAATGTCGGCATCCAAAAAAACCACGATAAGCCGATAGAGGGGATGGATGTACAGCCTTGAGCACAAAGTGTTTTGATGTATCGATCATGGATTCCTTCGCCTGCGCATAACTGCCCCATAGTAGAAAAACTATTCCCGATTGTTTTGCCGATAGATTACGTATTACTTCATCTGTGAAATTTTCCCAACCTCTCCGCTGATGCGATCCTGCTTGGTTGGCACGTACCGTTAGTGTTGCGTTTAATAAAAGCACACCTTGGCCAGCCCATTTTTCTAGGTTTCCGGATTGTGGGATTTGTATCCCCAAATCCGTGTTGAGTTCTTTGTAAATATTTACCAGCGAAGGTGGCACAGGAATCCCATCTGGCACTGAAAAACAAAGCCCATGAGCCTGCCCATCACCGTGGTATGGATCCTGACCTAAAATCACAACTTTTACTTTGCTAAAAGGCGTATGGTCAAAGGCTGCAAAAATCCGGTTGCCGGGTGGGTAAACCCAATAAAGCCTCTTTTCGTCAAGCAGAAATGTTTTTAATTCCTCGAAATACGGCTTGCCAAATTCGTCCTTCAGGATTTCAAGCCATTCAGCTTCTATTTTGGGATTGGTTTTCTCCATATAAATAAATTTAAAGCTAAATGGCTAAAATTCAATTTTCAGGAATGTACCCGCTATCCGAATCAAAACCAATAAACCAATCAGGTAATAGATTGAGTTTTGAAATGTAAACACTTGTTTGTTCGATTTCCGAACATAAATATCTTCGTGGAGGATGTTGTCGCGGCTAAATGGCCTGGCGATAAAACCAAGGCTTAACAGGAAGACCGGCCAAAACAGGTCAAACATAGGCCAGTTGAAAAGCAATAGTATGAAAAATCCATAAAGCCATGATTTGCAAAGGACATGTTGTACATACATCCTCATTGGCTCATCCTCTGTAAGGAACAAGCTAGCTGGTGAAGCTTTTAGAAAAAGGAAGATCCAATAATTGCGTGAAAGGTACATGGTCAAAAAAGCGCCTAAACTTATCAAAACCCGGATAAGTGTATCGGGTACAAGCCAATGAAATAGAATCCCGAAACTATTCACCGAAAACACACCAGCAATGATTGCGGCTGGGATTGAATTTACAAAAAGGAACGCGACCCAGGCCATAATTAACCTGATCTTCCATTTTACATTGTGGATATGGCGGGCTTTTTTGGCTAAAACTATACCTAAAATAGTGAGGACCACATAACCCAAACCGAAAACATAGATGATTACTTCAATTGGCCATTTTTCCCCATCTATTGAATTGAAGGAGTAATCGAACAGGCGGTATCGGAATTTCAGCGATTGTGCCCCAATAAGTATGGCAGTAAACCCATTTATTATAAACCGGTATGCTAAAAATGAAAAGACAAAAATGCTTGTCGAAAGGAGAGCTAACTGTTTTAACAAAAGTGCGGTTTCCTTTTCTTCTTCCGTTTTACGCGGCACTGACCACCCCGTATCTAATAACCATTTATTGAATTTTTTCTGGGTATTTTCAGTTATTAAAAGCATAATGAGTGATTTAATATATATACCGAACTACTTTCAATTTTGTAATCATAAAATCAGTTATGCCAAATATAGCATACTGTAAAAGTATTAAAAAGTGATCGAATAAATGCTGTTTGGGCTATTATTTCTTTCTCAGGGAGAAAAACAGCATTAGTCCGCCGAACAAGAGCATGGAAAGCCCTGTCCAAAGATTGATATTACGCCCCAGGCTTCTTGCATAAAGTTCTGCATCATTCGCCGAATATAGCCCGAAAGCTGTAAGTATTATTCCGAGTATCACAAAAAGCAACCCGATTGGAATCCGAATATCCATATCCATTTGAAATCCTCCTACCAAAAAATTATCGTTAATACTATACTTATCGCTCCAATTATTGCAGCCATGAAAATTGGTTTTTCGTACCACACTATTCCCGGCTCATCGTGGGTTTTGGGTGTCAACGAATAAACAAGGCCTTTAAGATCTTCGTCTGTTTTCGACTGTTTTGTGAAATAAGTCAGAACTACAGTTATTACAAAACAAATTGACCAGGCATATATTGCTGTCCAAAATCCTTGTGCCATACCACTTGGATATTCGATAAGCTGTGCTGCCCATCCGCCTTTGCCTTCGGCAATTGTAAGGCTGTAATGCAATGCTGCAGCGGCAGTTCCCGAGAGCAAGCCCCAGAATGCTGCATTTGCGGTGGTTCGTTTCCAGAACATCCCTAACATAAAGGTTGCAAACAGCGGTGCATTTACAAAAGCAAAAATCAATTGCAGAAAGTCCATTATATTGTTGAAATTAGCAGCTATATATGCTGCTCCAATGCTTACCCCAACGCCAAAAATAGTGGCAAATTGACCAACTTTGAGATAATGATCGTCCGATTTCCCTGGTTTTAAATAGGATTGGTAAATATCGTAAGTAAATACGGTGTTGAATGCGGTAACATTTCCGGCCATACCGCTCATGAACGATGCCATAAGCGCTGTTATCCCCAATCCCAGCAAACCTGTTGGGTAATAATGTACAAGCATGGTGGGAATAATCATGTTGTAATCGGTCTGTCCGTTATCTCCAATCAGGACCAAACCTTTATCTGGCGACGACATAAGCGCCATCGCGATCATTCCGGGAACAATTACCAATAAGGGCAAAAACATCTTAGGAAGTGCCCCAATCAATGGTGTCCTTCTTGCCCCCGACATGGAGTTAGCTGCCATTGCGCGTTGCACAACCAGGAAATTTGTACACCAATACCCAAATGCCAATACAAACCCTAAGCCCGTAAACATGGCAATCCAATCGACTCCCATTGGGTTTGATGAAGCTGAACCAAGAAATTTCCATGTGCTTGTCCAGGTTCCGGCTGCATACCCTTTTTGTACAGCAACATCATTTAACCTCATGGTTAGGCCATCCCAACCGCCAACATCCTGCAAACCTATTATTACAAGAGGCAGAAAACCAATAACAATTAAAAAAAACTGAAGCACTTCGTTGTAGATAGCTGATTTTAAACCACCTAAATAGGTATAAACCAAAACTATGATTGCCGAAGCAATAATACTGTAATGAAAATTCCAATGAAGCATAACCTCCATCAGACGGGCCAATGCAAACATCGAAATCCCCGAGGCAAAAATGGTCATAATGGCAAAAGAAACCGCGTTAAAGCCACGGGTTTTTTCATCAAACCTAAGTTTAAGGTATTCAGGAACCGACCGCGCTTTTGAGCCATAGTAAAATGGCATCATGAACAATGCCAGGAAAATCATGGCAGGTATAGCTCCAATGAGGTAAAAATGTGCTGTCATCAAGCCATATTTAGCACCTGAAGCACCCATTCCAAATACTTCGAGAGCGCCTAAGTTTGCCGAAATAAATGCAAGCCCGGTTATCCACGAAGGGATATTGTTGCCACCCTCAAGGAATTGGGCACTCGATTTCATGTACTTTTTCAAAGCCCAGCCATTGCCCAGGACAAAAATGAAATAAATCGCCATTATGGCGTAATCAATAAAGCTCAGGGTAAAGGTTTCAACCATGTTTTTAGGTTAAGAATGTTTGGTAACAAAAGTAAAAGAAGTGTTTATTGTGATGAAAAACAAGAAACTAAAGTAACAAGCCCTATTGTGTGCAGGAATTTAGATTCCTACCATTTTGGCTCCTTCTTTTCTGATAAAGAGTTTCTTGCAGGCGTTTGCTCCAAAAACATTTTCGAGGGTTGAGATGTAAACCGATAGCAGGTGTTCCGGAACAAATGCTTGAATGGTTCCAGCAAAACCTCCCCCATGAACACGCCATGCACCTTCGCCGCTCAAAACCATTTCGCTAAGTGCAAGCCCAAGGGAAACCCCTTGTTCGTGAACATTTGCTGTTGTAAAAATATTTTGATTGTACATGTAAGAACTAAAACCCGATTGGATAACAAGACTCAGGAATCCTTTGAAATCGTTATCGCCCAGGGCCTTCACTTGTCGTAAAACCCTTTGGTTTTCGTTCTGGAAATGATAGGCGCGAAGTATTGCCCTGTCACCTGTTTTTTTACGAAGGGTTGGTATGGAATCAACAATTTGCTGCAGGTTAACTTCTCGCAAAACGGTTGCGCCTAAAGCACTTGCAACGGATTTCATTTCGGTAGGAAGTGAGGCATAATCATCATTCAAATTTGCATGGTTGCCTCCTGTATCGGTAATTACCAGTGTAAAACCGGTTAAAGCGAAATCGAAACCGATTTTTTCAACCTTGGGTTGCATTGGGTTTTCAAAATCAATAGTTATAAACCCACCAACCGCACAAGCAGTTTGATCCATCAAGCCACAAGGTTTGCCGAAAAAATTGTTTTCAGCATATTGGCCAACCATGGCATTGGTAATTGGGTCGAGTTTTCCATTGTTAAAAAGATGGCTGATAATTGTACCGATTAAAACCTCAAAGGAAGCAGAAGAACTCAGGCCCGATCCCTTTGGGACACCTCCATCAATAACCGCGTTAAACCCGCCAACAGCAAACCCTAATTCCATCAAACGTGAAGCAACTCCCCTAACTAGAGATGCGGAAGTATACAATTCGTTTTCTTGTGGTTCTGTTACCGAGATATCAACCTGAATATCATGATAACCAATTGAATGTATGTGTATTATGTTCGAATTATTTTTAGCGGCAACAGCTACATTATCTAAGTCAACAGCGCCGGCCAATACAATTCCATGATTATGATCGGTGTGGTTGCCGCTTATTTCGGTACGTCCAGGCGAACTAAAAACCGAAACCTGATCGTTTTCAAAATCCGAAGAGTACTTTTTTAATAACCCAATGTAACGCAGAGCCTGAACCTGAAGTACTTGTGTGTCGTTTCCATATATTTCCTGTAAACTCTGGTTGTCCCCAAGTTCTAATTTTTTAATTAAGCTTTCAAGGTATTCCATGCTATTATCTAAGTAATAATTTCGCTTTAATTTAATGATTTCGTTAATCAAGATGCAATATTAGCAAAAAAAATATTACATAAAATGGTTGGTTTGCCATAAGGCATGAATACCTCTGCATGTTGTGGATTTTACATTAATTTTGGAAGAAATTTTCGGATTTATTTACTGTAGGAATTCGTTATCAATAAAATAAATTTGTGAACCTTTTTAAATCCCGAAAATGGAGTATCGCCGAATTGATATATCGACTTGAAGAGTTGCAAGCCATTATATAACACTATAATTGCCTTTTTTCTACTTTATTGCTTTTTAATTTTAGGGAAACCTTAGGCTTTTTTGGAATGGAATTGAATGTTGCTTTCGCATTTTTGTAAATAAATAATCATGTTAAATACACTAATAATGAAAACTTAAATTACAACAGATATGGAACAATCAGTTATATTGAATATCCATGGACGGGTACAAGGTGTTGGTTTCCGGTATTTTGTGAATCAGAAAGCTGATCTGCTGGGTATAAATGGGTTTGTAAAAAATGTTGTGAATGGAAGCGTTTATGTTGAAGCTGATGGCGAATCGGAGAAACTGCTGTTATTTATCCAACTTTGCCGGCAAGGCCCTGAACATGCTTGGGTCGAAAAAGTTGACATACAATATTGCCCGGTTCAGGGTTTTATAGGTTTTATTTGCAAGTAATCAGTGTTTGTTTTTACCTTGGCACAACACCGTAAATGAAAATAAAACATCACACCTGGGCAGACTCTAATTTTCGAGACCCTTTTTCATCCTGCCCTTGCGGCCTCCAAATAAAATCCAGTTTATTAACTTTTTGAGGAACAAAATCATTTTGCAGTTGTTAAATGGTAAGTTGCTGAATTATAATCAAAAAGATTTTGGTCATCTAGTGTTGAACGCTTTAATGTTGCACCATAATAACTAAAGTGATGCCATACGATTTTTCCCTTTCAAGCGGTGTTTTGGCCAATGGCCGCACAACCCATTATGCCCAACTTAATGGGACAAACGAAAAAAAGTTCACATTTGCCTTCCGTACCATGTACGACGGCAATGTTGGTTTGTACAATACCCAAGTTAGTGGGGTACCCGTGTATAATCCTGTTGATTACATGCCTGAATTTGGTTTTTGGGCAAAATTTATTTATCCAACTGCAATGGCTGAGAGCCAAGGTGCTTACACTTGTTTGAACACCTACGACAAGGCAAAATTCACTTTTAGCTTTATGCAATATGCTGCCCACGTCCCAAATGGCGATTTTGTGAGATTTTTTAAAAAGTTGCTTGCACTGCCCAATGCTACTGACTATTTCCCAAAACTAATTTTGAAAGATTCACGGATTTTCTACAAAAACAGCAATGGCACGTTATCGCAACTGGAAACAGATTTATCCACACAAGAATTAATGGATTATCTGAACCCCAGTTTGCAGGAAGTGGAAAGCCAAGAACTCATTTGTGCCGCCCGCATGGTACATTGGGCAACAAACGATACAAACCACCGTAGGATTCAGGTGGAAACAGCTATTCATCATTTTAAGGCTAACATGGTCGAATATAATAAACGTTTTAAGTTGAATGGCGTTCCGGCTAAAGTTTGCCAGATGATATGCGATATCAGGCATCAGGGACGCGGGATGAACGATAGGATTGCCAATGCCTTGAATACAAATGGTAATTACAATCTGGCTTTCACAAATCTGTGTTCGATTGGTGCAGCAAATTATAGTCAGCGGATTAATACTGTTCGGTCAACAATCACTAAATTGCTGAACGATGGCTCTTTTAACAAGAAATACGACAGTGCCAGCAATTCGTTTATTTCTATTTGAAAAATTGTTCCATCACTAAATTGGTTCTCCTGCAAATAGGGATTCATAATTTGTAACTATTCAACCCATACAAAGTATTGGCAAATTGGCGAATTGTTTGGATGGATAGTACCATGATTCGAATACTTTTTTTATCAGATTATAGAATCCGTCAGAGGAGTTTATCCTCTCTGGTTTTTAGTGTTCAAAATGGCAAAAAAGCTACCTTTGCCACAAAAAGAAATATTTCAATGCAACTTATCCCTTTAATTGCTGATAATTGGAAAATGGATGGAGGCGTGGCTTTTGGTGTCGTACCTAAATCAATTTGGTCGCGGTTGCATACTGCTGATGAAAATAATTGTATTTCAATTACCACCCGTTGTTTACTGATTGTTCACAACCAACGAAAAATACTCATTGATGTTGGTTTGGGCGATAAGCAAAGCCAGAAGTATTATTCTGTCCGGTTTCGCCAAACAGGGATAAATATTATTAATTCACTTGAACAGGCTGGGTTTAGCCCCAACGATATTACTGATGTTTTATTTACCCATTTACACGACGATCATGTTGGTGCGGCAACACGTTTTAACCAAAATGGGGAAATTGAATGTGTATTTCCTAATGCCCAATATTGGGTGTCACAATCGCAATGGGATTGGGCGATAAACCCAAATAAGCGGGAGTCGGCAGCATATTTTAAGGAAAATTTGATACCATTGCTCGAAAGTGGAAGGCTTCATTTACTCAACGAAGGCGAACAGCCATTTGAAAATTTCACACTCCGGCTTTATAATGGTCATACCCGCGGCCAAATAATACCCTTAATTCAAACAAAACAATTTACCCTTGTTTATATGGGCGATTTTATCCCCACAAAATACAATATCCCTATTCCCTTCATTCCAGCCGTTGATATTGAGCCACTTGTTTCGCTACTAGAGAAGGAACAGTTTTTGAAGGAGGCTGCCGATAACAAATTCGTTTTATTTTTTGAACATGATACCGAAAACGAGTGTTGTACAGTTGCCCAATCAGAAAAAGGGGTAGTTGCCGAACAATCATTTAAACTTAACGAAATTGAATCTTTATAATGGACCAGGAACAATTAATTGACCAACTCAATCAGCAATGGGCAAGTTTGCAGCCTCTTGAAATACTTGAAAAAGCAATAGGCTTATTTGGAAGGAAAATCACTTTTGCAACAAGTTTGGGCGCCGAAGACCAGATGATTACATTTTTATTGTCGAAAATTGATACATCGGCCAATATTATTACGCTTGATACAGGAAGGGTTTTCCCTGAAACCTACGACTTGCTTCATCGCACAGTGAGCAGGTATGGCATGGCAATAAAATCCTATTTTCCTGAAACTGATCAAGTTGAAGATATGGTTAATTCAAAAGGGATAAACCTATTTTACGAAAGCATCGAAAATCGGAAATTGTGCTGCCAAGTCCGCAAAATCGCTCCATTAAAAAGGGCTTTACAAGGAATGGATGCATGGATTACCGGTCTGCGCCGCGAACAATCCGTTACGCGTACCGACCTCAAAATTGTAGAATGGGATGCTTCAAATAAACTGATAAAGATAAACCCACTTTTAGAATGGAGCGAAATGCAGGTTTGGGATTTTATTAAATCGAACAACATTCCTTACAACAAATTACACGATCAGGGGTTTCCAAGCATTGGCTGCCAGCCTTGCACGCGGGCAATTGCAGTCGGCGAGGATTTACGTGCTGGCCGATGGTGGTGGGAAATGCCCGACAGCAAAGAGTGTGGGCTGCATGGGGGGAAGGGGAGTGGTTGATGGATGATAGTTAATGGAAAATA
>CAJAXK010000146.1 GCA_903946925.1 uncultured Bacteroidales bacterium
GCCTTCAAAAGGTGGGTTTTTCCGCTCAATTAGCAAGACTGATTTGTGATTAGAAATTATTTTTAAAATTATTATGTCGGCAGTTACAGCCGCGCGCGGATAATCATAAGTATATGTCATTCTTTGTATTTATTTTGTTCAATTTCCGAATTTTGGAACTTTTGGAAGTGTAATCTTCTATCGCCTCTATCCCCGATAACTTTCAATTTAGATAAACTGTTGTTGGGCTGATTAACCAGAAAGCACGCCACTATTTCCCAATCAACCATTAACTGATAACCATTAACCAATTAACTCTTCCTCATTTTCTTCATAATCTGGTACCTCCGGCACATTGCCATCCGATCCTGCCACTACCAGCACAATTTCCCCTTTTGGTGTATGGGTTTTATACCAATCTGCCAATTCTGATAAAGTACCACGGCGGTTTTCTTCATAAATTTTTGTGAGTTCGCGCGAAACGCAGGCTAATCGATCCGATCCGAGATATTCGGCGAGTTGTTCAAGGCTTTTTACAAGTCGGAAAGGCGACTCGTACAAAATAAAAGTGTAGGGCTGTTTGGCCAGCTCTTTCAAGCGGGTTTGCCTTCCTTTTTTATGTGGCAGGAACCCTTCGAAAAGGAAACGGTCGCAAGGCAGGCCTGAATTAACAAGAGCTGGAACAAAGGCTGTTGGCCCGGGCAGGCATTCGACTTCAATACCAGCTTTGATACACGCTCGTGTAAGCAGAAAACCGGGATCGGAAATCCCTGGAGTTCCGGCATCGGAAATCAAGGCCATTTTAGTCCCTTCCGAAATTTGGCGGACCAAGTTTTCGGCAGTTTTATGTTCGTTAAACTGGTGGTGCGCCAGCACTTTCTTGTCAATTTCGTAATGGCGAAGGAGTTTTGAAGATGTCCGCGTGTCTTCGGCAAGTATAATATCCACTTCCTTAAGTATGCGCAAAGCACGGAGGGTAATATCTTCGAGGTTGCCGATAGGGGTGGGAATGAGATAGAGTTTCATGGGTTTGGGGATTTGGACGAAGTGTTAGTAGATTGATGAGAATGGACAAGAGCAAAAATAGTATCGCAAATGTGATCGAAGCGGTTCAACACTACAAAAGTAAAGCTTTTGGCTATTGCAAAAAAAAATAGCCAGCCTACCTTTTGAAGGTAAGCTGGCTTGTTACAGTATTGCCTAAGGGTAGAAACATCCTGCAAAACTAACTAACCAGGTTTATTGTGCAGATGTAAGTATGCAAACAAAATTGTGCTTATGAAAAAAGTAATGCACTCTCCCTTAATGCTGTAACATTTCGTTTTAGTATCCAGGATTTTGGGTAAGGTTAGGATTTGCGTCTCTTTCCAATTGTGGAATCGGGCAAAGCCATTTGTTCTGGTTAACATTGTAATTTATTTTGATTGGTGCGCTTTGTGTGCCGCCTTCGCAGGTATATCTATATTCCTGAAGGTTATTCATCACTTCGGTGCAAACCCCCAGGCGAATAAGATCGTCCCAGCGATGAGCCTCGAAGGCCAATTCCAGGCGACGCTCCAATAAAATTTTACTCCGTAAATCTTCTTTTGATGAGGCTGTGGCATCAGGTAAATTAGCCCGATGGCGTATAGTGTTTAATGTTACAAGGGCACCACTCATGTCGCCTGTTTCGTTCTGAGCTTCAGCTTTTAACAATATAATGTCGCCCAACCTGAGTAAATACGGACGATCCCCACTGTTCCATCCATCCGGATGCTTTAGTTTGTAGTTAAAAGGTACTGCAACTGAATTGTCGTTGCAAGGATTCCAGTTATCATCTGTCCATCCGGTATTATTCCAGAATACGATGCTTGCGTCTTTACGAATAACATCGTTTTGGGCATCAAAGGCAGCTACAAGATCTTTTGACGGAACGCAATATTTTTGCCATCCATCCTCGGGAGCCAAAAATAATTGTACACCCCAGTTTGAAACATCCCAGTTACCTCCCAAGAAAGCAATTTCGAGTAACGATTCGGAATTTGAATAATGGTCACCATCGAACAAGTCGGCATAATTAGGCATTAAAGCATACCCGGCAGGGCTATTGATAACAGAGTTGCAGTATGTGATTACTTTGGTATAATCCCTGTCGGAACGTTGTGCCCAAACTTTAGCTAATAATGCATTTGCAGTGCCTTTTGTGGCTTTAACCTTATTAACCTTATCATCACTTCCATAGCTGTCGGGGCAATTTGCCAAGGCTACTTCAAGGTCTTTTACGATTTGATTATACACTTCCGTTTCGGATGAACGGGGAAGGTTGGTTTTTGCAGGATCAGCCGAATTTGAATTCAGTTCTATAGGAACACCGCCATACAATTTCACTAATTGAAAATAATGGAAAGCCCTCAGAAAACTGGCCTGTCCAATAATTTGCCCACGCAGGTTATTTACATCCAGAGCGGGGTCGGTAACAGTGTTTATTTTATCAAGTATAACATTACAACGCCCTATACCGGTATAAATTTGCGACCAGTTGTTGTAATTTGAGCTGTTGGCAACGGTAATAGCAACATTATCGTATTCAGCTAAAGGAGGGTCGCCACTTCCACCGATATAAGAATTGTCAGCACGCATATCGCCCAATAAAACATTAAGCCATTGATAGTATTCGTAATAAAAAGCCCTGTAAGCACCGGCTAAAGCATTTTCCAGGTCTTGCGCCGAATTGTAGGCATTACCGGTAGTGAGGCTCGATTGCGGCTTTATATCCAGGAATTTACTACATGAATAAGTTGTTGACATCAATAAAAGTATGCCAGCAATTACTATGGTATTCAGTATTTTTTTCATTTCGATCAGTTTTTAAGTTATTAAAAAGTTACGTTTAACCCAACAAGAAAATCTCTCGACTGTGGATAAGTGCCGTAATCAACACCTGGGGCTATATTTTTCTCCGTGTTGTTTGAACTAAGCCCATATACGCTTACCTCGGGGTCAAACCCACTGTATATTGTGAAAGTCAAAAGGTTTTCACTGCTTATATAAAGATATAACCTGCTCATATTAAGTTTGCTGATTATGCTTTTTGGAAGTTCATATCCTAGTGATAGTGATTTTAAGCGAACGAAAGAGCCATCTTCGATAAAACGGGAGGAGATGAGCGAATTTGTAAAATCGCCGTAAGTAGCCCTAGGTATTTCGGTAATCTGGCCAGGAGTAGTCCATCTGTCTAATACAGTGGCTAACTGATTGGTTTCCATACTTAAGCCTTCAGTTTCGATACGGGTTGCATTAAAAATATCGTTCCCTTGCACACCTTGGAAAAAGAAACTAAAACTCCAGCCTTTGTAGGTGAATGTGTTTGTTAAACCAAACGTGTATTTTGGGTTCGCGTTACCGATTATAGTTTTATCGCCATCGCTTACCGTGCCGCTTTCATCCAAATCGCGGTAAATCATATCGCCGGTAGCCGGATCAACACCATCGGAAATGTACCCGAAAAATAATCCTAACGGCTGGCCTTCCTGCGCAATTGCTACGGAACCCCTGTCGGAAATATTGCCTACTTTAATGGTTCCGCCATCGAGGCTTATAATTTTACTTTTATTGAAGGAAATATTAAAGTCGGTAGTCCATTTTAACTCATTCTGACTGTTGAGGTTGTGGCTTGTAACCTGAAATTCGAAACCCCGGTTTTCCATTTCGCCGATATTTTTGGTTGCTGTGCTTGATGGCAATCCAACACTTGCAGGTATTGGCCTGTTTAACAACATATCGGTTGTTTTCTTAATATAGTAGTCGGTTGTAAAAAGGATGCGGTTGTCGAGGAAGGCAAAGTCGAGACCGAAATTGGTTTGTTTTGTAGTTTCCCATTTTAAGTTTTTATTCTCAAGGGTAACAGGCGATGTGCCAGGAACAACATCACCGCCATACACATAAAATGCACCTGCGCTAACTAAGCCATAAGAAGCATAGTTGCCCACCTGGTCATTTCCAACTTCGCCGTAACCAGCCCTGATTTTCAAGTCGTTGATAAAGTCAAGCCCAGTAAAGAAATCTTCTTTCGATATTCTCCAACCTGCCGAGAACGAAGGGAAGTAACCCCAAACATTGTCGGTGGCAGAAAATACGGTTGAAGCATCAGCCCGGAAATTAGCCGTTAAAAGGTATTTGTCGTCATAGCCATAGTTTACGCGGCTTAGGAAAGCTGCATTCCTACGCTGGGTTATACCGGCAGTAGCTGTGCGGGTTGATCCTCCATTAACAGTTTGAATGGCCGATCCGCCAAATCCTTTAGCGTTGATATTTGAGGAATTCAAATCATTTTGCGAAACCACAAATCCGGCCAATGCCGTCAGGTTGTTTTTTTTGAAATTCTTGGTATAGGTCAATGTGTTTTCCGAAATCCAATACGTCATTTGGTTGGTATTTAAATCGGCTATACCCTGAAAATTTCGGCCTTCCCGGCTTCTATATGGATCGACCCATCCGGTATATGTGCCATTGTTTTGTTCGTAACCAAACATGGTCCTGAATTTCAAATCCTGAATCGGACTAATTTCAGCGTAAACGTTACCTAAAAAGCGGGCATTTACATAAGCGTGGTCGTTTGCCAAAAGTAGGGCTATAGGATTCTCCAGATCCGGAATAAAAGGGTTGGCCGCGAAAGTTCCATCAGCATTATACACTTCGGTAACAGGTGCTCCTGTTATCAAACTGTTGATTGCGCCCCATCTGCCAGTTTCATTTACAGAAACATCCCTCCAGCGGTTATACGAAATGCTGGTCCCAACTTTAAGTACTTTGCTTACAGAGTGATCAAGATTGGTTTTAAAATTATACCGGTCAACTACGTTTGTAATCTCAATACCTTCCTGTTTCATCCACGAACCCGAAATGTAGTAATTGGTATTTTCGTTGCCACCGCTTACACCAAGCTGGTAACTTTGCTGATGGCCTGTACGGAAAGCCTGATCTTGCCAATAGCTGTTATAAGGGTATAAACTCCAGTCAGTTGTTTGTCCCATTTCCGAAACCAGTTCTTTATACTGTGTGGCATTGAGCACATCAAGTTTACGCCATACTTTGGACGAACCCATGTAGGTGTCAAAAGTAACTTTGGTTTTCTGGTTGCCTCCGCGTTTTGTTGTAATAATTACAACGCCGTTGGATCCTGATGCTCCGTAAATTGATGCAGCCGAAGCGTCCTTTAATATCGACATACTTTCGATGTCGGAAGGATTGATCTGGTTTACGGATGTAGTAGGCACACCGTCAACAATATACAGAGGTTCGCTGCCGGCTGTAATGGTTGATGTACCGCGAACCCTTATTGTAAATCCTGCCTGTGGCTGACCAGATGGCCTTACCACTTGTACACCGGCTACTTTCCCTTCAAGGGCATAACCAAGTTGGGTGTTAGGCCTATCTTTAAATTCCTTGGAGGTAACTGAAGCCACTGCCCCGGTTACATCTTTTTTCTGTTGTGTTCCATAACCCATAACCACCACTTCACTAAGGTTGGTGGCCGATTCGGTTAATGTAACTTCAATCTGGGATTTTCCGGCAACAGCCACTTCGGTGGTTGCAAAACCTATGAACGAAAATACAAGGGTTGCATCTGCAGGCGTTGAAAGTGAGAATTGGCCATCAGCCCCGGTAGTTGTGCCGGTTGAAGTGCCCTTAACAACAACGGTTACGCCCGGCAAAGTGGTTCCATCGTTGGTCTTAACAATGCCTTTAACATTACTGTTTTGTGCAAGAAGGCCGGTTTGCACAATCAACAATAAGAATGCTGTCGCAAAAAACGACTTTATCCTCAGGATTGGCATGAGTTTGATTGGTAGCTTTTTTTTCATTGGGTTTGGTTTTAGTGTAACATAGGTATTTAATTAAGAATTGAGGGATTTTACTGTAAGAAAGAGGAATCAGGAAGGCTTTAAGAATTGTATAAATAGTAAAGTGTAGTACACAACATATTTATTATGACAAAGATATAGATATACAGATGTAATAATGTATGGATTTGCGTATTATATTCTTCGATTTGCGCAAATTAGTTTACTGCGTTTTGCAATGCATCATTATAGCGGGGAGCAACAAGCAATTGGTGTCTGGGCGGCATCACCTGTTGTGAATCCGAAATCTTGAGTACGTAATATAAACTACTTCCGTGTTAGATGCTTTTTTCTATATTCAATTGGAGTGCAGCCTTTAACTTGCTTAAACTGCCTGGAGATATTTTTACTGTTGTCGAAACCTGATTCGATTGCTATTTCAAAAATAGTTTTATCTGTTTCGAGCAAACGTTGTGCAAATTTCTGGATCTGTAAATTGTAAATATAGTTGTAAACACCTGTTCCGGTGGTTTCCTGAAATCGTTTTTCGAGTGCCCGGCGCGAAAGGGGAACCTGTTTCAATACATCAATAACATTGATCCGGTTATCGATATTCTGATGGATGAATTTTAAGGCCTTTGCGATGTATTTGTCATTGGCAGAAGCAATATCAGTTGATTGGCGTGTAATAACCTGTGTGGGTTTTACGATAACGTCGTAATGCTGGGTAACCTGTTTTGTGATCATTAAATCCATTAAACGTGCTGCTTCATACCCTCCTTTTTCAGTATCAAGGTCGATGCTCGATAAAGGTGGATCGGATAAATTGCAGGTCATTTTGTCGTTATCAACGCCAAGCACGGCAATTTCTTCAGGTATCTGTATTTTTGCGTGCTTGCATGCTTCGGTAATATGTTGGCCGCGCTCGTCGTCGCAAGCCATAATAGCGATGGGTTTGGGCAACGACTGCAGCCATAAGCTCAATGCCGAAGGCTTGTAATGCCATAATTCGCGTGTAGGTGTTTGTTCTTGGTCGAAATAGTGAACCTTAAAACCCTTATCTGACAAATGTGTTTCGAAACCTTCGGAACGTTCGCGCGACCAAACTATATTTTTAAAACCATAAAAAGCAAAATTCCTGAAACCTTTGTGCAGGAAATACTCGGCACCCAGTTTTCCGGCTTCAAAATATCCGCCCGTGATATTCGGAATATCCGAAAACCTTTCTTTAAAATCTTCCACAATCAGGAAAATGCCTGCATCCAACACTTTTTTTACATCCAGATCATTATACAATTGGGCAATAATACCATCGGCTTCCCACTCTTTTGCAAAATTTACAATGCCTTCCATACCAAGTGTTTCCCTGTAAAAAAGCGGCATACGGCAAAATATCCAGGGTCCGTTTTCTTTTGAATATTTCACAACCCCTTTCATCAGGTTTTGGCCGTATTCTTCCGAAATATCTATGAGGAGGATGATTTTGTGCATGAGGCTTCCGTCAACTTGTTTGACGCTAAATTAACACAAATATTCTATTGTGAGCAGAAGTAGTTCAACCTTTAAATGTCTTGTTAGTTACAAGCGGCTTTGCCCAAATGCCGATACTGAAAATATACCCCAAAGTAGCGAAAAGCATTAACATAGAAAATTTTAGCCCAACTATCTCACCAAGCCCACCGATGAGCAATGGCACAACTGCGCCCCCTAAAATAGCTGTACACAGAATTCCTGAAAAGGAACCGTGATGCGAGGGAACCGAATTCAGTGCGAGCGAAAAAACTACCGACCACATAACGGAAAGGAAGAACCCGGTTATAGGAAAGGCATAAATGGAAACGGAGGCTTGTCCAAATAATGCGGCAACAAGCGCAATAATGGCCCCGGTTGTAAATACCAGCAATACTTTTCGGCTATCAATAAGTTTAAGAAGTACCAACCCTAGCAAACAACCCACGGTAAGCAATCCCCAGAAATAAGAAATTACATTGGCTCCTGTTGTGGCCGGATCAACACCATGATAGGTTTGCAGGAATTTGGAAACCCAGTTGGCAATTCCTTGCTCGGTGCCCACATAAGCGAATATGCCGATAAAAAACAGGATTACCTGCCTGTTCGAAAGCAATTCTTTGAAAGCCTTGCCTGTCTCAATTTTTTCGTCATCTTTAAGTTCAACTTTAGGGAATTTTGTTATCCAGATTACGATGATTATGGCAAGCACCACCAAAGCAAAAACCCAGTACAGCGAAGCCCATTCAAGGTTGGCCGGTACTATGGGATTAAGTAATTTTATGAAAAGCGATGTATTTTCGCTGTGCACATTTTGAACAAGATAGCTGTACAACTGTGGGCTTAAAAACGAGGCTGAACCAAATACCAATTGTGCCAAAACCGAATAAAAGGCAAAGTTCCCTTCACCTCCTGCATGGCGAAGCAAAGGGTTTATAGCCACTTGCAGCACAGCCATTCCAATACCGATAATGAAAAGCGATGGCAATGCAACACTGAAACCGGGAAATACAGCAAACATCAGCGCACCCACAAAGGCAAGCGAAAATGCAGCAATCATCACTGTTTTTTCCGAATATTTCTCAATCATAATTCCGGCTGGCACCGACATAATTCCGTAAGCTATAAAAAATGAAAAAGGTAAGAATCCTGCCATTCCTATTCCCAGGTTAAAACTCTTGATCATATCTGGGATTATCGGGCCTAAAATGTTGGTGAGGAAAGAAATCACAAAGAAAATAAGCATAATAAGTACAATCATTAACGGGCTTTTTTTCTTCATTACAAAAGGTTTTTAAAGTTAGCTTGAGTATTTATATGACCAAAAGTACTTTTATTAAAATGTTCAAAGAACAATTGCGTTCAAAGGAACAAAGCCCTAACTGCCTAATTAACCGATTACCAAATCATTGCATCGCCACTTATCACTTAACTTCAAGTACTTGCGTTTTAATATTCCATCCTGAAAGTTTGATGCCGGGTTTAATTCCATTCAAAGCATTTTTGGGGATTGTGCAGGTAATAACTCGGTTTTCACCTGGTAATAAGCTGAAATAATTGTCGTCCCAGAGCACAGTTGAAATTGTTTTTCCTTGCGCATCGTCAATCATTAGTGTCAGGAAAAAGGCAATTTTTTGAGTATGGTTTTTAAGACTTACAGTGAGCAGGGTTTCGTTACCTTTATCTGTTATTTTATAAGTAAAGGCAACGTCAGAGGCTGGCAACGAATTAAGCGCTGAGAAATCGGCAAATCCTTTTAGGGGTGTGTAAACCCAGGTGGTTTTGTCCCATGCAAATTCATCTTTCTTTGCCGAAAGCCAGTAAAAATTATCTCCCACATTTTTACCCGCTGCATCCGAAATTTTCAAATCAAGAAAAACAGTTTCTTTCAGCGTGCCAAGTTCCATGATTTTTTTCGAAGTATTGGCTGCAATCGAAAAAACCACTTCCCGGTTTAGCAACTCTTTCGACTCTGCATTAAGCAATTTCACAGTTGATTTATACCCACTCACATCCTTAAGGGTTTCATTTATTGCATATATGGCGTTATCTCCGTAATTATAAACCAATTGAACCGGTTGGTTTGCTTTTCGTGCAGCATAAAAAGCCGGTGTCGGTGTTAAATAATAATCGTACAATTGCCAGTAAAGGGAAGGCCATGCCGAATTGAGCATCCAATGAATAATGCCTGTAGTTTTAGGAATGTTGGCCCTAAAAGCTTCGAACATAGCTTTCAGTGCCTCGTAACTTTGGGCATCGCTTTTTAAAAGATAACTTTCGAGATTGGCGGGTTTCCCAAAACGTTCATTCAATGCTTCGTTAAAAACATTCATCGAATTCAAGGCGTGTTTCGAATGCGTGCAATGGTAATTCCAGTCTTCGTTAATAGGCCAGAGTTTATCGGGAGGCAACATTTTTTTTAATGATTCGGGTACAGGAACCTGAGGTCCCGGACCAGTTTCGGTATTAAACCCAAAAGCACCGCCGTTAATTGTATCGATATACCAATAGTTAGGCGCAACATATTCGTAAGGGCCATTCATTTTTACTCCGCAAGGGCCGCTAACGGAGCTTACCCGTGTACCGGCAGTAGCAAGGTAAGGCCTGTTATCAAGGCTTTTAAAAAGTTGGATATATCGCAGTTCGAGTTCAGGTTTTGGACATTTGTCGCTGCCAATCATCCAAACAAAAATACTTGGGTGGTTACGCAACCACAAAATCTGATCGCGAAACGAGTTGATTGCCAGGCTCATATCCTGTTCTGTCAATATTCCTCCAAACTCATTGCATGTCTTTCCAAGGTATTCGTCCCATTCCCATTGGCAACTCCAACCAACCATTGCAAGTATTCCATATTTATCACATAAACTATAAATATCCTGCGTGTTTCCCCAAATGCTTTCAAAACGTATAGCATTCAGGTTCATGTGTTTAACATACTGCACTTGTGTTTCGATGCTTTCAAGACTGTCGCGAAGAAAAATATCATCAGTCCAGCCAGCACCTT
Source organism: uncultured Bacteroidales bacterium (assembly GCA_903946925.1). Classification (GTDB taxonomy): domain Bacteria; phylum Bacteroidota; class Bacteroidia; order Bacteroidales; family UBA4417; genus UBA4417. The sequence goes on from CAJAXK010000146.1 coordinate 10,318, forward strand.
TTATCAACACCTCCTTACCATTTAGTTTATAGCCTTTGTGTCCCAATGGATTGGTGTAACACTCTATTTCCCGTATTCCAAAAATAATTGTATCAGCATCAGTAATGGTATTTCCGGTTTCGAAACTCAAGTCGAGTTGGTATAATTCGGGCGAACCTAAGTTGTTGCACCACCAAAGCCTTGGTTTTTTGAAGTGGAGTGCCGGTATCTGATCTTTGGTTAATGTTAAATTTACCGTTTCGCCTGCGGAAATAGTCACAGGATAGCGGAATTCTATTTTATCGATCCTGCCTTTTAAAAAACCGTCAATCGGTTTTGTTGAATTATTCCTGAGGTTGGTTTTTATGGTCAGGTCTGCTTCGGCCAGCGTAATAGTATTTACTTTTGATTCGACATAGGAGTTTGCAAGTTCAATATTGCCGGCTATTTTTAGATACACTTCACGCCAAATTCCCATGTTTTCGTCAACTGGCCTGGGATTCCAATCTACAAAACCCAGGTTAAAATCGCCAGGTTGTGCCCTGAAAATTTCAACAGCCAACACGTTGCCATTTGGGCTAACCAATTTTGTGATATCGAATTCAAACCTGCGGAAAGTACCGAAAACACTGTCGCGGGATGATAAAAGTTTGCCATTAAGCCATATATTGGCATAGTAATTAATGCCTTCGAAATGAAGGGTAATATGTTGGTTTTCTTTAACTGTTGGCGTTTCGAACGGTTTAACATACCACCACGAATGATCAAACTGTAGTTTGTCGATATCTTTATAATTGTCGCCTACAAAAATATCTTTATAAAGACCGTTTTTAGTAAGTACACCCATCACCGTCGAAGGCACGGAGGCATTTAGCCAGTCGCCTTTATCTGTCAATCCCGATGATAACCCGGCACCCGAAATATTTATTTTCGACGAATTTTGAACAAACCAACCTTCTTTTAAAGCTACCTTTTGCGATAAATTAGCCACTTTTTGTGCATAAGAACAAACAGGCCATAAGCTGGCAAACACCAATGCAATGAAAAGAATCGTTTTTTTATCCATGTGTCAAAATTTCTAATTATTCTGATTTGACCGCGCTTATGGTAAACAGTTTGTGGAAGAAAAAGATGGTTTTAGATTCAGGGATTTTTAATTTAAATGCCGGAATAGGATTGACATCTAAACTTTTTGAGCGAGGGCAGCCGCTCCAAGTAAGGCAATATTATCTGTTTGCGAACGCAAAACCTTTAACCTTTTTATCGTTTCCGGAAATTGGAAATCAGCAAGGTTTTTCTTCATCGAGTCTTCAAAAAACGGATAAGCCTTTGATATTGAACCGCCAAGCACAATAGCCTCGGGATCGTATGCATACACAATTGCTTTTAAAACGTTACCAAGGTGAAATCCATATTCATGCCAAATATCCAAAGCATATTTTTCGCCCCTTACTGCCGCAGAATGAACATTAAGTGCCGTAGTTGAATGATTGGACTCGAAAAATATGCTGCTCGAATAAAATTCGAAATTCTTATCCAGATAGGGTAAAGAGCCTATTTCGCCCGCTCCGCAATTATTGCCTGAGTAAAGCAGATTGTTTATTATTATGCCTGCGCCCAATCCTGTGCCCATTGATAAGGCAACAATGGAAGAAAAATCTTTGGCTAGCCCATAACGATGTTCGCCCAAAGCAAAACAATTAACATCGTTGTTGATTGTAACAGGTATGTGGAATTCGGCTTCCAAAATCTTTTTTAGTTCTACCCTTTTCCAGGAAGGAATGTTAACCACATCGAAAACAATTCCATTTTCAATATCCACGACCGAAGGGACCCCAATACCAATACCTTTAACATCAGGGGAAATCAATGATGCAATAATTGCAAAGATTTGGTTAATAGTTTGTTGCAGTGATTTTTTATCCGACAGCAATTCCTGTTTTACAACAGATAAAATGCCTTGATCAATTAGCCCCGCCCTTATATTCGTTCCGCCTATATCAATGCCTATAAACATGTTTTTGAAATTAATGGGTAAGTAGAGGTAAAACCTTTTTTTTGATTATACCATTATAAGTGCAAAACTAAGCATCAAGATCAAAAAAAGCGTAGGAAAATGCGTATTAAAAACCTCAATATGCGTAATATCATAAAAGCCTGCAGCTAAAAGTACCCAGAAAAAAAACAGGAATTACACGTGTAACTATTCAACCTAATGAATTTTCAGATTTTGAGAATACTTATAAGTGCCTAAATTGCCTAAAGTTAATGCCACTTATGCCTTTTATCATTTGAATACAGAAAAATGTCGTGTTCATAATTTTCAATTCTAATAAACTATTCGAATGCAAAAGCTTGGTTATTAGAGCGATTAAAATTAGCAAGGAACTTTAGGCATTTTAGGCACTCACTACTTTGGGCACTGAATAGTTACTACACGTTAACAATTGCCCACTATTAAGCAGCACTTTGGTTTTTTAACATTCATTTTTCACTTTGCCCACCCCGGTCTCCTGTAATTGATTTTGGTCAAATTCATGTATTCAAAGTGTGGTTTCATCCTAACCTGAAACGAATACCAGTTTCGTCCCGGAGTCCAACCTATTTCGGCAAGCGCCTGCAACCTTGGAAACACGTATTTTTCGAACATAGGTTCGGAAGGTACTATTTCGGTCCAAAGGCATGATTGAAATCCCTGCACTTTAGCGAGCACTGCTGACTGATATTTATCAGCCGGGTTATAATTGTATAAATTGGCAAGGGCTTCGTCGGTATTTACACTTGCCAGATAAAAAGGGGTAGCTGGGGTAAGCACAAGTGCATTCCCATTAGCAGCGCACCTTTCGGGCGAATCTTTAACCCAATCGCGCCAGTACATCATAGTAATTTTATTGTCAACGCTGCCATCAATTACGTCGTCCCAGGCAACAACTGTTTTACCTTTTGCTTGTAAATGTGCCTGTAACTTTTCCACAAAATAGTTTTGAATTTCATTCAGGCTACTCATGTTGTTTTGAACCATAAAAGCCTGACATTCAGATGAAGCCGCCCAGGTTCCTTTTTCAACTTCATCGCAACCAATATGAACTACTTTGGAAGGGAACAGATATATGATTTCGTCCCATACTTTAAATGAAAAATCCATAACTTGTTCATTGCAAGGGCAAATCGGAAACGAGAATTCGGTTCCCCAACCCGCTGAATCGACACAAGAAAGTTCCGGATATGCCCTTATTGCTGCCGACATGTGACCAGGCATGTCTATTTCGGGAATAACATCCACATAATGGGTTGTTGCATAAGTTACTATATCGCGAATATCCTGCTTTGTATAAAATCCCCCATACAAAGTTTTACCATTTTCTGCTTTAATGAACCGCTTGTCGATAGTGTAATTTATGTCCGTTTTGGCCAAATCCATGCATGTTGAATCCATTTCGTTAAATGCTCGCCAAGCGCCAATTTCGGTTAGCAACGGGTACTGGTCAATCTGTATGCGCCAGCCCTGATCGTCAGTTAAATGCAATTGCAACTTATTCAGCTTGTAATAGGCTAACCAGTCAATAATTTTGAAAATATACTCTTTGGTAAAGAAATGCCGCGATACATCAAGATGAAAACCACGCCATGCATAAAATGGTTTATCATTGATCGCCATGCAACGGAGTTGAAAAGTTTCCGTTTTCAGTCCGGAGGTTGAATTCCAGATCATTTGCCGTAGCGATTGAGCCGCATAAAATGCACCGGTGGCAGTTTTAGCTTTTATTGCAATGCCTTTTTCGCTGACCGTAATCTGATAGGCATCGGTATCAAGGGTATTCTCAATTGAAAACTGTATATTAGTTTTGCCTGAAGGCAAATCGCTTTTTATAACTGCTTGATCGAGAGCCTGATTCAACGCATTTTCGATGACCTCAACAGCAGACTGGAATTGTGGGTTGGTTACCAACACAATATTTTTATCAATGGATAGATTTCCTTCAAACAAATCAACATTAAGCGGCAGTGGGATAATACCATGAACATGAGAGGTTTGGGTCTGAGCTGAGTCACTTGTTTTTTTGCACGATGGCAACAGGGGAAGGCACAACAGTATGCATACAATCCAAATATTGCTGAAATAATTTGTTTTCATACCGAAGTTGTTTTTCTATTGAAATGATGATTATAAAGCGTGTGATAAGATCAGGGCTTAAGATTTTTGGCGGAAGAAGGCTTTTGTTCCCCAAACCCATCCATAAAATCCCTCAACAGCCTGAATATATCATTGTATTCAGATAGTGGAAGTTTGTGGCTTTGGTCTTCAGGATTATGGTATTCGGCAAACTCTTTACCCATGGAATAAACAAACACTGCCGAAACCCCTTTTTGGTAAAACGGGCAATGGTCGCTGTTGCATGATTCACCGCGTTCTTTCACTGTAAGTATGTATTCGTTATCGGTATTTATCTTTTTCATACGGTCGAAAGCATCCTTGTATTTTGTGGCATTTACAAGGGTTATACCTTCGCTGCCGGTGCCTACCATATCAATATTGACAAGGAACTTAACGTTTTTTAAATTGAACGGTGGATGTGAAGCGCAGTATTTTGAACCCAACAAACCAGCCTCTTCGCCGCTGAGCAAAATGAAAACCATAGAATAATATGGTTTGTTTTCTGGTAAAGAATAGTGGCGGGCCAAATCAACAACCATGGCTGTACCGCTGGCGTTGTCGTTAGCCCCGGGATAATACACTTCGTTTCCCATCCTTCCCAAATGGTCGTAATGGGCGGTAAAAACCAGGAAAGTGTCGGGTTGGTTAAGTCCTTGCACCCATCCAATAACATTGCTGGCTTGGTGTTTGGGTTTAAATTCCGATTCAATTTCTATTGAAATTGTTTTGGGTTTTTGGGGAAGGGATTCGCGTAAAATATCAACTACCGTGTAGTCCCTCACTGCTGAACCAATCATCACAGACCACAACAGTTTTGTGTCGCTAACGAAAATTAAACCTTTGGCATGTAAGAAATTATAATATTTCAACGAATCAATTAAATTCAAAGAACTTTTATCCGTAATGCCTTTTTTATCAATAAGGATAAATTCGTCTGTATAGTTCCTCCACAGGAATTTTTGTAATTTCCTGTCGTGCGAAAGGATTTCGGGAGTAAGTGCGGCAATTTTGTAAGTCCCTTTTATTGATGGCGATGCCGACCACACCTGAAATCCGGAACCTGCAACCAAAGTTTTTCCATTCACCGAAGCCGTTACCTTTCCGGGAAGCGTGTTCATTGGGAAAGAATAATACTGTTGAAAACCGGGCGAAAAAGATAAAATCCCGAGTTTTTGGTACTCATTGGCCAAAAAACCGGCTGCAATTTTGTCCCCATCATGCACATATCCACGGCCATGCATTCCCGGTGCGGCCAAAGTGTCAATCAATGAGCGGGCAAAATTTATATCCTGCGCAAAGGAAATTTGCGACAGAAATATAAGTGGGATAAGTAAGTTTTTAAGATTCAATGCTGCGGATTTTAAGGGTTCAATTGCTTCGCGTTCAAGGTTCAATTGCTTCGCGTTCAAGGTTCCGGCCACTGAGCCTGTCGAAGTGCAATGCTTCGCGTTCAATTGCCTGCGGCGTTTAAGGGTTCAATGCTTCGCGTTCAAGGGTTCAATGCTACGCATTCAAGGGTTCAATGCTACGCGTTTAAGGGTTCAATTGCTTCACGTTCAATGTTCAATGCTTCGCGTTCAAAGGTAAAATGTTCACTTGTTCAATTGTTCAAATGTTCGCATATTCAATTGTTCAATTGTTCGCTTGTTCACTTTTTCCTATCTCCACTATTTTCCAATTTCCAATTTCCAGCAGTTCCACTCAACTCTAAAAGTCATTTTACACAAACCTGCGTCTGATAAAATCTTTTAACCTTGATAGGGTTTCACTATGTTGAATACAGATGTTCGAGTGGTATTTCTGCAATATCCAACTTGCTTCATCGTGGTTTACAGCCCTGTTAATCCGAGTTATCGCTTCATCATATTGCGAAACGTCATTGTCGAAAAGTTCACTTATGAATCTGAATTTATCGTTAAGTCCAATGGCTGATGAAAGATCGGTTATGGGCTGAAAAAATACGCGTGGCCCCATACCTGTTTGTGATGGGGAAATGGTTTCGCTCAGAGATTTACTTCCGGTACTGAATTTTTCGGCCAAAGTTGCAGATTGAGGTTCGGGATTGTTCGATGAAAATGATGCTTCCGGAGCAGCTTTCACTTGTTCCTCTTGTTGAACAATTGCTTCGCCCTGCAATTTCAGCTCTTCATTGGCAAGCGTGGGTTCAAATTCCAGTTTGGGAAGATTTTCATCATCATCAAAATTGGATCGTTCCAATGTAGTTGAATCGTTATGCAGTATTATGGCCGGCTCTGTGGCTTCTTCCAATTGTTCAGCTAATTCAGTAGAAAAAGTTGGTTCTACATACGTTTTTTGTGTTTCTAGAGGCTCCTCCGGGGTTTGGATACTTTCTTCATTGTACAAGGGAGTAGCTGAAACAGTTTCTTGCTTTTCGGGTTCTTGCGATTGATTTACTAATACTTGCGGTCTGCTTGACTCGTTTAGCAAGGTAAGGTTTATATGGCCTATGGTTTTGAATGTATCGTATAATTTGCGCATATCATCAAGCATAAGGTCGAGTTCCACCTGCGAAATAGTGCCCGACGGAACGTATAATTGATTGTAGCGCGACACAACTTTTCTGATCAAATCATCGGCATCGCGGGTAAGTTGGTTTAAATCCATTTGGTAGTGGGTATTGGTTATTAGTTAATGGTTATTGGTAATTAGTTATTGGCGGACACTGAGAGTAGTCGAAGTGTTATTGGTTAATGGCTATCAGTTATTGGTTATAAGTTACTTGTTATTCGTTAATTGCTATTGAGGACAATTCGTAAATCGTCATTCCTAAATCGTAAATCAAACAGTTTGGCATAGTGCCGAAACAAATATTTCATTAAGTTTGCCCTCCTTAACAACCGCTAAAATTAGTAAAGAATAACCAATCAGCTTATGTTTCTCGAAAAATCAACCAACAATCCGTCAACCGGAAGGGGTTGGATCGAAGTAATTGTCGGTTCA
>CAJAXK010000147.1 GCA_903946925.1 uncultured Bacteroidales bacterium
ATGACAGTCAGATAGCACCTAAAAATAAGAATTAGCCTTCTATTTCCGTAAAGTACTAACAATCAACATTATTACTTGTATTATACGAAAGAGTAGGCATTGAGTCCACTCACCAAACCCTAAAAAAAGAAAACCACGGAGACACAGAGGACACAGAGGTACACAGAGTATTGTTAATCAGCACTATAAATTTAGTGGACTTAGCGAAGCGATATCACTCGATGCACTGAGCTTGCCGAACTGCCTGTCGAAGTGTATGATTTTTTTCAGCGAATTATACTTGTCAATCGTAATTCGTACATCGTAAATAAAAATAAAACTTCAATTTAAGGACATACTCTATTTATATCCTTGGTTATGAACGGTTTTCACTGCGCGACCCGATGGGTCGTTAAGGTTCCGGAACGAGGCATCCCAGGCCAATGCTTCGGGTGTGCTGCAAGCCACCGAAGGAACAGAGGGCACACATTGCGCAGCCGCATCCGATGGAAAATGGTCGGCGAAAATAGAGCGGTAAAAATACTCTTCCTTCGACATTGGCGGGTTAACAGGGAATCGGTATTTGGCATTGGCTAATTGTTCGTCCGTAACTTTTGTTAGCGCCAATTCTTTCAATGTGTCAATCCATGTGTAACCAACCCCATCCGAAAACTGCTCTTTCTGCCTCCACACAATGCTTTCGGGCAGGTAATCCTCAAAAGCCTTGCGCAAAATCCATTTCTCCATTTTGCCGTCTTTCGCCATTTTATCGGTAGGGTTCAAGCGCATGGCAACATCCATAAATTCCTTGTCCAGAAATGGAACACGTCCTTCAACGCCCCAGGCGGCTAATGATTTATTAGCCCTTAGGCAATCGTACAAATGTAATTTCGAAAGTTTCCTAACAGTTTCCTCGTGAAACGATTTGGCATCAGGGGCTTTGTGGAAGTAAAGGTATCCGCCAAAAATCTCGTCGGCACCTTCGCCCGAAAGCACCATCTTTATACCCATTGATTTTATAACCCTCGCCATCAGATACATAGGCGTTGAGGCACGAATGGTGGTAACATCATACGTTTCGAGGTGATAAATTACATCGCGCAAAGCATCCAAGCCTTCCTGAATCGTAAATTCTATTTCGTGATGGATGGAGCCAATATGGTTGGCAACAATCCGCGAAGCTGCCAAGTCAGGCGAACCTTTTAGCCCAACGGCAAACGAATGTAACTGTGGCCACCACGCTTCCTGCAAGTCCTGCGATTCGATCCTTCGGGCTGCATATTTTTTGGCTATGGCCGAAATTACCGACGAATCTAAACCGCCAGAAAGCAAAACACCATACGGCACATCCGACATCAACTGACGGTGTACCGCTTCTTCGAGAGCTACACGCAAATCGTGGATATTGGAGTGATTGCCCTTAACCGCTTCATAATCTGACCAGTCGCGGGTGTACCATTTGCGCATTTCACCTTCTTTACTGTAAAGATAATGGCCAGGCAAAAACTCCTCAATTTTGTTACAAATGCCTTCCAGCGCTTTCAATTCCGATGCCACATAAAAATTCCCGAACTTGTCCCAACCCATGTATAGTGGAATTATTCCAATATGGTCGCGGGCAATGAGGTAACAATCGTTTTCGGAATCGTACAAGGCAAAAGCAAATATCCCGTTCAGGTCTTCGAGGAAACTTACTCCTTTTTCGCGGTACAAGGCAAGGATTACCTCACAATCGGAATGTGTAAGGAACTCAAACTTTTTAGCAAGGTTCTTCCTTATTTCCAAATGGTTATATATTTCGCCATTTACTGAAAGGATAAGGTTCCCATCGCTACTTTTCAGCGGTTGCCCACCTGATTGCGGGTCAACGATGGAAAGCCTTTCGTGAGCCAAAATTGCCTTTTCGCCACAATATACACCAGACCAATCGGGGCCGCGGTGGCGCAATTTTTTCGACATATCGAGAACTTGCAGCCTCAAATCCTGTGAAGCTGACTTTAATTCAAAAACCCCTACGATTCCACACATAAATTACATTTTTAACATGAAACAAAAACTGAAACCCTTAACGCATAAAACAAAAAAGCTTCCCGAAACGGAAAGCCTACCTTATGATTTTTCAAACACAATACAGCTTTCCTAATCCGGAAGCGGATTATAATTAAGGTTGGAAACGGTATTGAAAATGTTAGCCATTTGATTTTTATGCCCTATTATTTGCCAAAGATAAGCAAAATATTGGCTCTACAACAAATTGATTGGGATTTTGCCCTCATTATACCAAAACGAAGTAAATAGTCGCTTAGATGGTTCAAATTTTACTAAGGGGCGCTGTGCTGAGTGCCAAACAAAGTATAAAAACCATACACCCCTACAAGCATTTCGGCATGAGTTCGACTAAACTCGCGCCGAAGTCCCGCTGTAGCTCTCAGCTAAATATTATTTTGATGTATTGAAGGGCTTTAAGAGTTTTAAGAGATTTTTCCGAATGTATTTCAGTTTTTTTCTTGTCCTTTTGCCTTGACGCAAAAGTACCAAAAAGTGTAGAGTAGAGCGGGAAGGCATTTAACACCTTCCCTGCCCCCTCGTCAAACCGTACGTGCAGTTTTCCCGCATACGGCTTTCCTACAAACTACCTCAGAAGCATTC
>CAJAXK010000148.1 GCA_903946925.1 uncultured Bacteroidales bacterium
TGCTTTTGTAGGGAGATTTGCACCTGCAGGTCCGATATCACAATTAGAAATGGTATTGTTATCATTACCGTTAGCTGTTAATGCATCAGTGGAGAATAAAATTGTTGCTCCGGCTGTAGCCACACCCATTGTTGCTGAACCCTGCACGTTGCAATTTTTAATGGTATCATTAGTAGCACCATCTATAAACCTAATAGTTGATGTTCCAGCAGTAGCCGAAGTGCTGGTATTGGTAATAGTAAGATCTTTTAAGCCTGTTTGGTTCACTCTGCCATCAATGGTCACACTATCTGCGCCCTTCAAATCAATAAGTGGTGCTGTTGCAAGATTCCCTCCTATAGTTAAACCTGTTGCTGTTGGGTAGATGTTTACAGAAGAGTAGCTTGATATGCCCGGAAAAGTGCTGACTCCGCTAGCATTAAGTTTAGCACTTGCTGTTTCGGTGATATTTTCATTGATAGCAATAGTAATTACACCCTGATGAGTGCCAAGGTTTATGGCATCGAAAGCTGCTTTTAAGGTAGTGTAACCACCAGAAATTGTACCTAAAGATGCAGTAACTTTGACAGGAATAGGTGGACTGTATTCAAATTCATGCGCACCGATATCAGGAGTGCTAACATTTCTTAATGCATTGTCATAATCATTGGTAACTGCGATAGGTGCAGTAACCGGCGTTCCGGCATCATCCAATAAAGTAGCTACTGTAGTTTTAACATGCAAATCATAAGGTGTTGTTGCCATATTTTCGAAAGCCACATTTTCAGTAACCGAAGCCTGGTCACGGGTAATCATCCGGTTTTTAAAATCAGTTAGTGTTTGGTCCGCATTGGTGCCATCCCAAAAAATCAGGTTGGTGGCCGACGGTGTGCCCGCGTAAAAAGAGTTGTTGTTTGATGTGGTTGCGTATTTGGTTAGAGTAGAATTACTCCTCCAGTAAGCGACGGTTTTACCGCTAGCTCCCGGCGTGGAATTGTTGCCTACAATATTATTGCGCAAATCAAGGCTGTAATCACTATGCGAATAGATACCGGCAGATCCAAACGCTGAAACTGTGCCCGTTGCATTCAGGTAAATCGTGTTGAACCAGGCTCCGATGTAACCATTATAGGAACTGGAATAATCAGTTGCCCTGATTCCTGCTACAGCAGGTTGCGTGGAAGTAGCGTTAGGTGCTTTTATATCGCTGATAAAGTTATTATAAACATAAACAGTATTCGCGTAGTAAATCCAGATTCCAGTCGCGCTGCCGTCGCCGGTTGAGGTCAGGTCATAAACCTTGTTTTTAAACAGATTGGTATTCGCATAGGATTCATATATCCCGTAAACGCTACCTAATGAGGATAAAGTGTAAATGGTATTCCCCGAAACTGTTCTGCTTGTATTATTTGATGATGTGCTCGCATTAAAACCCGCAGCAGTTGCACTTGGACCACCAGTGTTGGCAAGGTTGTAAATGTTGTTGTTGGTATAGGTTTCATTGGCTGCGGTGCCCGATACATTAATACCCGTCACATTTCCATAGATGTTGCTGTTGTCGTGTATGGTGTTACTGTTCATTACAACAACCGATGCACTTCCGGTACTGATGCCGACATTTTGACCATAAGCCGTGTTGTTGTTAATTTTGTTGTTAAATATGATGTTGTTGCTGGCGGTCTGGTTGATTCCACCAGCCATTTTAATGGCAGTAAATGCAACACCCCCACTTCCATTATTCATGTTGCAATTCTTTATGGTATTGTTATTTACATTCAATTCAGCAACCTGGTTGGATTCCCAAATTCCACTCACATTCGCTGAGCTGGACAATCCTGATGCGCTGTAGGTAAACCCATCAATGGTATTGCCTGTAATATTTACCGTTCGGGCAGCATTCGCACCACCATCAAATATTCCGCACATACGCCCCCCTGTTGCAGTAGCATAATCGCAATTCTGTATGATATTGTTGGTAATATCGAGAGTTGTGGAAATAGGCGCGCCATTATAGATCCCATATAGGTACATGTCGGTAGCTCTCGATGAAACCGAAACCGTATTGGCGTTGATCTTATGATTGCCGGTACATTTGGAGTCTATAAAAATACCATAAGTGTTGCCGGTTGATCCGGTTCCCAGCGTAACTGTATTGTTTTCAATCTTAGGGGCGTTCTGGCCGTTCAGATAAATGCCAGAAGTCAAGTCAAAGCCTCCTCCGTAATTGGTAAGGGTATTGGCTCCACCGGTTCCAATTTCCAGGCCTGTATCATAATAATCAAGGAAAGTAGGACCGTTGAAATAGATGGGTTTATAACAGTTGGTAACCGTGCAACCATAGATTTTGATATTTGCATGCTTACCTGAAGTTGCTGTTATTGTAAGTGGGGTGACATCCGCAGCCAGATGATTACCTCCGTAAATTCCTTTAGTTGCCGCGTTGGTTTTATTCAATGTAACCGTGCAGTTCCTGATCGTGATATTCTGTGAACCCTCGGTTGCGCTTGCTTTTACAATGGCATATCCCCATTCCATCTGCATGGTGGCATCCGTGTTAAGGTCCGATTCTTTTAAATCGATCCCGTCGAAAGTAATGTAATCGCCTCCGGCAATAAGTATAATGCCATCCACCGTTGTGGAAGCACCCACTGCCGCTGTCACCAAAGGATTGGCACCTGAGCCCGATTTTTGAAACACCACCGGGTTCGATTCAGAACTGGTAAGATTTGTGATCAACCCTGTTGTGGGTGTAGCAAAGGTTTCGGTATGCCCGGCCGCCACGTTAAAGGTAACCCCTCCCGAGCCTACTCCATTCGCGTTAAGGTCGGCTATCGCAGCGGCAATGGTGCTATAGTCGCCACCTGTGCCCACTGTTTTTGTTCCGCTGATGTTGCTCACAAGGGTATAAGAATTAATGCTTCCCCCTATAGGGAAGGCTGCGGAAGTTAAAGCAACCGAAGCCGGTGCAGCATTAAAAGAACCGGAATTGATTGCCACATTGGGCGTTACATCCTGTGCAACAATAAAATACTGGATAACATCGCCTATGGCGGCTGCTGAGTTCAGTAAATTGAGATTGAGCGTAAACGAACAGGGAGAGGAGCCGGAAGTTGTTTCCACAAATTTCCATCCATTATTGGCAGTTGTATTCCCAGCATAGGTGTCGGCTTCCGTAGATTTTTTATAGTAGGCCCTGGGTTTGGTGCCGGCTGTAAAATTTACCCCCCTGGCATCTGTGATCACGACATTTCCGAAGGTAGGGCTCGTAAGTATGGATGAATTTGCCAGATTGGAATACGCAATTGCAGGTGCTGTATTATCAAGTTGGGTGCCGCTGAATTCATCGGCGCCGATATCAGGTGTCGAACCATTGCGGGCACCACCATCGAAATCATCAGTTACCGCAAAGGGAGTGGCAATCGCAGTTCCTCCACCTTCCAGTTGGGTGGCAGTCGCTGTATTAATGTGTAAATTGTATGGGGCACTTGCTCCATTTATAAATGGCACATCCTCGGTTACCGATAAATTATCGCGTGCACCGGCCCGGGTCTGAAATGCAGCCAGTGTCTGGTCGGAATTGGTACCATCGTAGAAAATCAGGTTGGATAAAGAAGGTGTTCCCGCATAGAAACAGTTATTGTTAGAAGTACTGGCATACATGCTCAGGTCAGTGCTACTTCTGCGATAAGCAACGGTTTTGCCAGTTCCCGCCGGTGTTGATTTATTTATGATAATATTGTTGCGCAAATCAACTAATGGACCTATGTTAGCGTTTATGCCGGAGGTTCCGAAAGTTGTACCGGTACTCGCGGCATTTAGATAAACAGTATTGTAATACACATAGTCCAGGGAACTGATGCCACCAGTAATATACATTCCCTGTATGGCACTTGGATTGGTTGATGAAGGAGCTTTTAAATCGCTGATCAGGTTATTGTAAACTTTCACCAAGAGGCCTCCAGAAACGTAGATACCAGAAACCGAGATACTTGATCCTGTAGAATAGGTTGCCAGATTATAGATATTATTTTTACTGATGACCGATGAATTTGCATTTTGGCAGATTCCAAAAACTGAGCCTGCTGAGGATAAGCCGTAAAGGGTGTTTCCGGAAATGGTTTTCGTTACCAGGGTACTATTCGCATAAATACCGTAAACCGATCCATAACCTGAATTAGCTAAATTATAAATCTGGTTATTTGAATAGGTTTCGTAGGCTGAATAATTCGGATTCCGGATGCCATAAATCGCACCAACTCCCAAAGCATTGATTATATTGTTACCGTAGATCGTGTTTCCGCTGCATACAACTGTATTGGGAGTATTGGAATTGGTGTAGGAATAAATGCCGTTAATTTCCCCGTAAGTGCCCGTTCCACTGATTGTATTACTGAAAATACTGTTATTGCTTATCGTCTGGAGGTTGCCAGAAATGTACATGCCGTAAAAAGTGCATCCAGATGTTCCGGCCATGCTGATATTTTTTATGATGTTGTTGCTGGCTGTTATTGAAGCCACTGGCATCGATTCATAAATACCATAAACAGATCCCGAACCTGCTAATCCTGTACCACCACTATAGGTTAGCCCGTCTATCGTATTCCCTGTAATGGTTACCGAACAGTTAGAACCGGCATAATCTTCTGTGATACCTCTAAAGTTTGCATTATGGGCAGTTGAAAAAACGCAATCCTTAACAATATTATTGGATATTTTAACAGTTGTAGCATACCTACCAAAGTTAACTATTCCATACATGTAGCTGGACGTTGCACTGGATGAAACTGAAACTGTATTGGTGTTGATCTCTATTGCCCCGTTGCAATAATTATAAACCATTATGCCATAAACTCTGGAGGTAGTTCCTGATCCCGAGGTAACGGAGTTGTTTTCAATTTTTGGGGAGTTCTGCCCATCCACATAAATGCCATAAGTATAAGAACTACTGCCACCTCCGTAATTGCTGATTGTGTTGGTTGTGGTAGATCCGATTTCCAGCCCGGTATCGTAAAAATTCACATCTGAAGTATAACCATTGATGGAGATGGGATTATAACAGTACGTAACTGTACATCCATTTATTTTTATATTGGCATTAATTCCGGCATTAGTGGTTATTATCAGAGCACTGGTATTTGCAGCCAGGTGATTGCCGCCATAGATTCCTTTGGTAGCCACATTGGCTTTGTTTAAAGTAATAGTGCAGTTCTTAATAGTAATGTTTTTTGCCCCGTCGGTCGCGCTTTCCTTAACAATGGCATAGCCCCACTCCATTTGGGTGGTGGCAGTAGCGTTGCTGCCCGATTCGGCTAAATTGATTCCGTCGAAGGTGATATAGTCACCACCCGCGATAACGATAATACCGTCAACAGTTGTTGAAGTACCAATTCCAGCCGTTATCACTGGATTGGCCCCTGCACCTGATTTCTGGAACACGATAGGATTTGCGGCTGTTCCGGCAGCGGTAATCAATCCGGCCGTTGGCGAAGCAAAAGTTTCGGTATGCCCGGCTGCCACGTTGAAAGTAACGCCACCGTCCCCAACGCCACTGGTGTTAATCGCTGATATAGCTGCTGCTATATTTGCATAGTTCCCCGGAATGGTTTTCGTTCCGGTAATCTGAGCACTTGCCCATCCGCAGACGAACATCAAAACTAAAATTGTAAAAATTTTTCTCATGGCAAGGTGTTTTATTGTTGTTTCTTGGTTAGTTTCAAATCAGGCTAAAATGATATTTATTTAATAAGCTGCTTATCACACTTCAGCAGTTACAGTTTTTTTAAGGGACTTGTGTGGGAATTCATTTTTTTTGTCTTTTCTGTTGTCTTTTTAGTGTTTTCAAAAGCAGTTCTATTTCGTCGTTTATTTCTTCCTTTTGCGTTTTGTGTTTTAGTCCCTTTTTGTCGGGTTCTGTTTGCGCTTTATCAATTCCCATTTTTATTTTTTTTGCACACATGGCGGGGTTACTTTTAACATGGTAAAGGTACAGTTAAATTTTAGATAATTGATGTAAAAATTCTTATTTCATATTAGTAACCCAAATAACACCTAAAATAACCATATAATATTGTATAACAATTATATATAATATATCAGATATGACTTTTCAAGCCATTTGTGTAAATTCGTGAAGTTGAAGTGTAAAAAAAGGTTACTATGGGATTTGTAATTCAACCAGCAAAAACCAGTCTTTTTAATTTCACCATTATTATTGACGCGTTCCCGCAAATAGTGTATATTTATATTTCAAAAAACACACATTTACCACCCAGATTTGACTTTTTGGGAGGAGAAAACCATTTTGCTTTTAATAGAGAAAGAGGGACAAAATATTTTAAAATTGCGATAGATAAGCGACAAGGTTTTCTTCCCTTTCGAGGTTGAATTTGTTGCGAAGCCTATGCCGGGCCATTTCAACCGCCCTATGGTTTTGCATTGTAAGTTCGGATATTTCCTTAATGCTAAGGTTCATGCGGAGCATGGCACATAAGCGGTGCTCGCCGGAAGTTAGCCCCGGATGCGTTTCGTTTAGTTTGGCAAAAAAATCTTTGTGGGCTTCCAGATACTGTTGTTGGAAATCGTCCCAGCGTTTGGTGTGTACCTGGCATTTTATTGATGACAGTATCTTTTTCATGCTTTCCTGTTGCACTTCCGTATCTAACTTAAAGTTCAAAGCCTGTAGCTCGGTTAAAATGGCCGATAAAAACTCGCTGTTGTGCGATATGATCAGCATTTTTGAAACTACCAACTTCTGGTTAGCTTCTGCCTCTTTCTTTGCTATTGCTTGTTCTTGCTCTTTGCTCACAAGCAGCAGTTCCTTGTTTGCAATTTCTAACTGCAATGTTTTGTGGGTTTGCCCGGCAATAAACAATTTTTGCCCGGTGTTTTTCCCTTTAAGCCACAGGGCATACATGGAAGCAATGGCGGCAAGCAACGAAACCAGAAAAATAGAGTATAGATAGTTCGTCCTAATCCGGCGCTTTTCACGTTCCGTTTCTAGATAACGTATTTCAAGGTTCTTCTTTTCCGTTTCATACAGGGTTTGGTATTTTACCACGGCATCCTGCTGGGCAGTGGTTTGAAGGCTGTCGTTGAGGTTGTTCCAGAGATTGAAGTATGTGGTGGCTTTTTCAACATTGCGGAGGCTAAGGCTGCCCTCGAATATATCGAGGTACAAACGCAAGATTTCACCCGTAAGTTTGTTGTTTTGGGCAAGTGCCAATGCTCTGTCAAAATACTCGTTAGCCGTGGCTGCATCATTGCGGATAACAGCAGTTTTTGCCAATAAATTCAGGCCGTAGAGTTGTCCCATCAATATATGGTTGTCGGTAGAAATGCGCAAAACTTCTTTATACAATTTTTCTGCTTCTGCAATCTTGCCTTGCCGTTTCAAATAATTGGCATAGTTGAACTTAATCATCATAAGGTTTGATATGCTGCCGCTTTCGTCCAACAATTTCATAGCCTGTTGGTAGAAGAATTTCACCGAATCCTCGTCAATCAATTTGTAAGCAATTGCCATGTTGGAATATTCGGCCGCAACTTCGATGTTATTACCGCGTTTTTTATTGATTTGCACGGCTTGTTTGAAAAAAGGGATTGCTTTTCTGGCAAGTTTCTGGCTGTTGAGGGTAGTGCCAATATTACGATAAACCAGGGCTATGTTAGCCGAATCGTGGAGTTTCTCGAAAAACAATGCCGCCCGTGTAAAGGCATGCATGGCACTGTCTAATTGGTTGTTTTTCATTTGATATAATCCTATATTGGACGAAAAACAAGCCTGCTTAACTGAATCTCCAGCCAATTCGGCCAACCGCAAACCTATGTTTAACCAGTAGGCCACCGTATCGTTGGATCCCATCTCAAGATAAAGATTCCCGATAGCGTTATAGGCACTGAGCAATTGTGCCGTATCCTGGGTGCGCTGTGCATATCCTTTCATCGAAAAGTAATAACCCAGGGCCGAATCGTTGTTGCCCGATAGTTCAAAAGCTTTGCCGCGAAGGAATGCAGCTTCGATTTGTTGGGCACTATTGTTTTTGGACAATGCAAAACCGTTCAGACTTTTTGATGATTTTAGGGCACTGTCGGCATCCGACTTAAGATCAGCCTTTACCTTGCTCACCAAAGAATCGAATACAGGATCAGAAACATCCTTTTCGGGTTGTTTGCATTGATTGGAAAATATAGCCATACCCATAACGAAAACCAAGGTTGCAAACTTCAGTGCCCATTTCCTTTTCGGATTTATATTAAAACCAAGCATACATAAACGGTTTTGCGGAAAAATTAACTTTTGTAGTAACAAATGTACGGTTAAATATATGGACAGATCAAAAAGTTGGTAATTTTTAAATTGCCACTTGAATTGGATTTACATTTCTATAGCAAACGCTCTAGAACCATTCTCACAACATAAAATAAACTAAAAAAAAGCCGGAGTTTAGTTTACACCAAACCTCAGCTTTTTACTCTATACTTGCTAAACCCATTACGGCGCAATCGTTATCCACTTGGTAACCGTTGTGGAGCAACCCGTTGCAGTATTTGTTTCCGTAACCCTTACATAACCCGGATTAATAATTCCACATGGGAAATCCCAGGTTAATGTGAGACAGTTTCGGTATGGGAAACAAAGTTCAGGGTTACCGTGGCTGGCATTCCAGGTGTAGCTGTTGCCGGGGGTGAAAAGTGTGGAATAGGCAACAACCTGGCCCTGAGTAACATTGGCTTCGCCCTCAATGACAGGCGTTGGCGCAATATTTACAAACACATTTTTCACCTGAGGTGCTACGGCTGTGCAACCAGCTGGGGTTTTGTAATTAACACGTACTGTTTGAGGACCAGAGCCAGTCCATGTAATGGTTACGGTATTATCCGTGCCTGTCCCACCGGATGTTATTGTTCCACCTGCCGAAACAAGCCATGTATAATCCGTCATGCCCAAATCGGTTGTGTAAACATTGCCAGTCGAATTTTGGCAAACCGGAGTTGATCCAGTAAGTTCCGGCCACCATTGTATGGGCTGTGTTATGGATGTTGAAGAAGTTGCCGTGCAGCCGTTGGCATCGGAAACGGTAACAGAATAAGTGCCAACAGTTAAGCCAGTCGCAACTGCAGCCGATTGTATTGGTAAGGTTGACCACGAATAAGAATAAGCCGTAGTTCCCCCGCTAACACTTACCGTAACCTCACCATCAGAGCCTTTGTGACAGGTAATTGCCTTTGAAACACTTGCGTTGGCAGTTAGTATATCAGGCTGTGTAATCGAGATGCTGGAGGTTATGGTAGCCGAAACCCCGTCGGTAACGGTAACGGTGTATGTGCCAGCAGATAATCCAGTTGCAGTTTGTGCAGTTTGTGCCGGAACCGTTGACCACAAATATTCATAGCTTGGGTTGCCTCCGGAAGCGGAAACTGTGGCTGTACCATCGGTTAATCCATTGCAGCTAACATTTTCGCCAACCGTTATGGTAGCCAAAAGTGTGCCAAAAGTGCTATAGTTGGCCGGGTTTGTTCCTGAAGTTCCGGTATTATAGGTCTTTGAGCCTAAGTTATATTCGCATATATGTACCCTGTAATCGGTAGATGGAGCCAAACCTGTTACGGTAACATGGGTTCCCGTGCTATCGTAAACACAATACCAGCCTGTGGTCCCGACTTGTGAAGCGGGAGTTCCAAAAACAGTATCGGCTGGGTACGAAACATTGTTGGTAGGCGGTGCGTTTCCTGTGTTGCCTTGCATAACAAACACGGCACATCCGCTTCCATTGCCACGGGTCCAGTCAATTACGGCCTGTGTGCTTCCAATATCGGTAACAACCACAGTTGTCACCTGAACCGTAGGAGGCGTTGGCTGCGTTACCA
>CAJAXK010000149.1 GCA_903946925.1 uncultured Bacteroidales bacterium
GGGCCAATACAAAGGATGACGGGCAGGCAGCCCTGAAAATTGATCCATACGATCAGGAATAAGCCAGGCAAGCGTTTCTTTATAAGAGTTCAAGGTTCAATGCCTTTGGCGTTCAAATGTTCAAATGTTCTCCTGTTCAATTGTTCGATTGTTCAATTGTTCGATTGTTCTCTTGTTCTCTTGTTCAATGCTTCGCGTTCAATAGCATGGCCACTGAGCTTGTCGAAATGCAATGCTTCGCGTTCAATTGTTCAAATGTTCTCCTGTTCAATTGTTCAAATGTTCTCCTGTTCAATTGTTCGATTGTTCAATGCTTCGCGTTCAAATGTTCTCTTGTTCTCTTGTTCAAATGTTCTCTTGTTCAATTGTTCGATGCTTCGTGTTCAATAGCCTGGCCACTGAGCTTGCCAATGTGCCTACCGAACTGCCTGCTGAAGTGTACGATTTTTCCACTTAGTGCCACAATAGGTATTACAACTGCTGTATATAGCATAAACAAGCTTGTTTACATATATTACGACCGCTGTATATACCACAAACAAGGTTGTTTGTATGTATTACGACCGCTGTATAGGGTATAAATAAGGTTGTTTGTATGTATTACGACCGCTGTAAAAGGTATAAATAAGCTTGTTTGTATGTATTACGACCGCTGTATATAGCACAAATAAGGCTGTTTGTATGTATTGCAGCCGCTGGTAATGATATAAAAAGGGATTTCCGCTAACACTGCATGCAAAAGCGGCGAGGGTTTACATATTTTTAGCAAGCTTATTATGCAAGGGCCTAAACCGATGTGGCGCACGTTACTTTTAATTTCATGTACATCAAACCATAAATAAGAATTATTATAAATTACAATAGATTTGTCGGAAAAGCTTTTTTATCATGTATCTTTGGCTTGCTTTTCGGGATAGGATAAGGCGTTTGTTTTGAAAACCCGTTTACACCATACTAAATACTTGATATGGCTTAAAATATAATGTTGGAAATATGAAACCAAAATATAGTAATCACTTGACCAACAGATGCAGATTGAAAACCCCAGTTATAACTAATACCGAAATAAACATAAAGGTTAGGTTTACACTGTAGTTATTAGCAAGTTAAAGAACCTAAAAATTTATCAAACTCAACACATAAGTTTTAACAAAAAAAGCAACATTATTTATTCATAAATTTTAATCCTTGTAGTAATGAAAAAAATCTCGGCTTTCACCTTTTGTATTTTATGTACAACTTTTGCCTTTGCTCAATGGACTTGGCAAAACCCTTATCCAACACCCTTAACGTTAGTTTCAACCTTTTTCACCGATGGGCACACTGGTTATGCAGTTGGGAATAGTGGAACGATCCTAAAATCCACTGACGGAGGCGTTAGTTGGGATTTTCAAAATAGTGGAACCACCAATTCCCTAAGTTCTGTATTTTTCACTAATCCTACCACAGGTTTTGCCGTTGGATATAAAGGCACTATATTAAAAACATCAGATGCAGGACAAAGCTGGATTTCAAAATCAATTGGGATAAACAACACTCTTGCATCAGTTTTTTTTGTTAATGATAATGTGGGTTATATTTGTGTGCCACAAATTTATTTTGGAGATGGTGGAATTTTAAAAACAACTGATGGTGGCGAAAACTGGGTATTTACCCATGATACTGTTTGGACAAACTTGCATTCTATTTATTTTGTTAATGAGTCTATCGGTTATGCGGTTGGGGGGGAAGGTATGATTATAAAAACTATCAATGGCGGTCAAAACTGGGCTATCCAGCATGGTCAATCTCTAAAACAATTAAGCTCGGTTTGCTTTGCTGATGCGAATACAGGGTATGTTGTTGGCGAACAAGGAGAATGTTTAACAACTAAAGATGGAGGTGCCAACTGGACGGATGTATTTTGTGGCACCAACGAATATTTATGTGAAATAAACTGTACCGATGCCAATCATGCCTTTGCCGTTGGGAAGAATGGAACCCTTATCAGTACTAATGACGGTGGTGCGAACTGGACTGTCCTAAATAGTGGTACTTCAAAAATTCTGTGCTCTGTTTATTTCCCCAATCAACAAGAAGGCTTTGCTGTTGGTGAATGTGGAAATATTATTAGTACTACCGATGGAGGTATCCATTGGAATTTGCTTTCACACGGTACAAATGAACATTTATACTCTGTTTTTTTCGTTGATGCCAATAATGGATATGCAGTTGGCGAACATGGAGTAATCGTAAAAACAAATGATGGTGGTGCACATTGGCCAGTAATAGGGAGTGGGATTTGGCTGAAATCGGTTTTCTTCACCGATGTTGCTCATGGATATGTTGTTGGAGCCTATGGGAAAATAATTAAAACCAGTGATGGCGGGACTACTTGGGATTCATTAGTCAGTGGCACAACTAATTCATTATTCTCAGTTTTTTTTGTTGACAATGAAACTGGATTTTCGGTTGGAGAGGAGGGAACAATCCTAAAAACCTCCGATAGCGGAATAAGTTGGAACACACAAACAAGTGGTACCACTGATCGTTTGGAATCAATATATTTTATTGACAGTAATATCGGATATGCTACTGGTCAATATGCGATTTTAAAAACAATAGATGGCGGAGCAAACTGGGCTTCAATAGAAACAGGGATAACTGATTGGTTTACCTCAGTTTTCTTTGTAAATGCTGATACGGGCTATGTATGTGGGGGAAGTAAAATCCTCAAGACAATAAATGGTGGAGTTGATTGGGCGATTTATGTATGCGGAACCTTAAGGCCTATTTATTCGATTTATTTTGTAGATGCTAAAATTGGTTATATCGGAGGAGTAGGAGGAATATTTAAAACAAAAGATGGCGGTGAAACCTGGTTTGATGTTTCTGAAGGGAGTTTTCCATACTCAATATTTTCGTTATGCTTTCCAGATTCGTTGACTGGCTATGCAGTTGCTGCATTAGGTAAAATAGTAAAGACTACGAATGGGGGTGGTTCCCTTTCAATTAATGAAACTCTTAAACACGAATTTAAATTTACTATTTATCCAAATCCGGCTAATACTAATATCACCATCTCGAACGATAATGCTACATTCCAAGGGCCAATAGCAATACGTATTTATGGGGTTCGCGGCGAATTGCTAATATTTGAAGAATTTAAGGACAATAATCAAATGGAATTGAAATTAGATAACTTGAGATCTGGCATTTACATTGTTCAAATACAGTCTAAATCGTGGGTTGAAACCCAAAAACTAATAATTCAATAAAACGGGAATTGCTTGAAAAAAAGGAAATACTGCCCCAAACCTAAAGACCCAAATCAAATGCCTACTTTGGAATCATAATCTAAACATCTCCGCCCAAACAACCATCCTTTTATACTCCCAGCCAAATGCCCCGCAATACTTAATCTCAGATACATCCGCCTGTTGACAAATTGTTGCAATAATTTGGCATATTTACTGCCAGCCAACAATAAAAAGCAGTATATTCGTTGCATTATCAACCCTTTAAATAAACCCAAACATGAAACATGTACTTAATTACGCCGCCTACCCCACCCAGGGGATCAATGCCAGCCGAGCCAATTTTGCACAGTATGTAAAAGGCCATATCAATTATTTAATTGCTGCCAACCAACCCGCGTATGGCACAATAACCGACGAAACAACAGCACTGTACGAGGACATGTTCGGGGCTGTTTCGGCACACGAACAATTTTTTAACAAGCGCGTAAGCCTTACCCAAAACGTGCAGGCTATTAAAAAGGAGTTTAACACCAAAATAGATGAATTGGAGGAGGTTTTTGTTTTTAAATTCCATAAAAACTCCCCGGTTTATAACGAAGTATTCCCACATGGGGTTACACCCTACAAGAATGCTGCCTTATCAGAAACCGTTATTAAAATGGAACTTGCCGAGCAATTGGCCGCTAAATACAAAACCACTATTGGCGAAAGTTATCTGACTGCCTTGCAACATGTGCGCGAAAGGTTCGAAGCCGAAACCAGTGCGCAGGGTGTGGCTAAAGGCGAGGTTAAAAATATAATACCCGATTACAAAGCAAAACGTTTGGCCGCCGATAAACAATTGTTAAAAAACATTTGTACCATCATAATCCACAACATTGATAACCCAGCCGTTGTAGAATCGTTTTTCGACGAACACCTTATATTCCCCAAAAACAAGAAAAAGGAAGAATCCGACGAGCCGTACTCCCTCATTGTGGCACCCAATACCCATATAGCTGCCAACATCAATTTTTCCGTTGGCGATACCTTGCTGCTTACCAACACAGGCACCGTTTCCCTGTTTTATTATGGGGCATCGGCTGCCGATGCTGCCATACCCGCCTCATTGTCCGAATTGTTACCCGATGAGGAAGCAGAAGTTACGGCTGCTGAATTGGGCGCACCTGCCAATAAATACTTGATATTCAGACCTCCAATACCTATCCTTGAAAATCAGGCATTAAGCCCAATGTGTTCGTAAAGTAAAAATCCTTTCCTTTGTCGTATGGGACAACTATTACTACCAATTTTTCCGAACGACAC
>CAJAXK010000150.1 GCA_903946925.1 uncultured Bacteroidales bacterium
ATTGGCTTCGCCGTTCCATTGGCTTCGCCGTTCCATTGGCTTCGCCGTTCAAGGGTTCATTGCTTCGCGTTCAAAGTTCAATGCTTCGCGTGTTCATTTACTCCATATTTCACTCGTTTTCAAATTTCATTATTATTAGAAACCTTACCAACTCCAACCTGCCCTATATGTATGTTTGATGTATTCCTCGGCGGTTTGTTTGGCATTCATGGTATCGTGTTGGGTATCAAAATGAGGATGGCCATCAATAATCTGGAATTTGTCGCTTTTCACAACCCTGATTTCATCGGTATCGCTGATATTGGTAAAACGCATGTTTTCGCCGTCCCATTCGAGTTCGCGTTTTAAATCCTGAAGCCTTACAGCAACCACACCCATTACCACCATTTCGTTCATTGGGCCGGAATAGCCAAAGTTTGAACTGGTTTCGACACGGTTTTCCGGGTTTTCTTTACAAGCGCGCACCCAATCCATTTCGTGGCCATCAACCCTTCGCATTTGCTTTGGTGGGCGTTTATAGTCTTTATCGTAGTCGAGTGGAAGGAGGAAAGGATCTTTTCCATAACAGCCGGTCATTATTTTCCCTTTTGAGCCAATTAACAGGCAGCCGCCATTGGAATCGCGCCCCATTATTTCACCAGCTGGTAACTCCTCGGGGCGTGGAGGCAACAATCCGCCATCCCACCAGGTTACTTTTACTTCGGGCATTTTAACATGCTGGAATTTATCCCTTTTGGGGAATTTGTAGGTTACGGTTTCGGCCAATGGGGGCGATTCGGTGTTGAATAGCGAAGAGCTTCCCTGAACTTTTGTAGGATATTTTAGCTTCAGCGACATAAAGATCGGATCCATTATGTGGCAGGCCATATCACCCAATGCACCTGTCCCGAAATCCCACCAGCCACGCCAGTTCCATGGAGTATAAATCGGGTTGAAAGGGCGTTCTTTTGCAGTTCCAAGGAAAAGGTCCCATTTTAATGTGTCGGGGATTGCCATCACTTCTGCGGGGCGTTCGAGGCCTTGAGGCCAGATTGGGCGGTTGGTCCAGGCATGTGCTTCGTGGACTTCGCCGATTGCGCCATCCCAAACCCATTCGCAAACTTGCCTTATCCCTTCTCCGGAATTGCCCTGGTTTCCCATTTGTGTAGCAACCTTGTATTTTTTTGCAATTTCGGTCATTTGCCGCGATTCCCAAACTGAATGTGTAAGTGGTTTTTCGCAATACACATGCTTGCCAAGTTTCATGGCGTTGATGCTTATAATGGCATGGGTATGGTCGGGTGTGCCAACTACCACGGCATCAATGGAATCTTTAAGTTCGTCGAACATGATGCGCCAATCGTAGTATTTTTTGGCATCGGGATAATCGTTGAAAATCCCTGAAGCATATTTCCAATCCACATCGCATAAAGCGACAATGTTTTCGCTGCTCACGGCACGGATTACACCGCCGCCTCGTCCGCCAACGCCAACGCCAACAATGTTCAACTTATCGCTGGGCATACGGTGTCCCAGACCAGAAATTACGTGGCTTGGCAGGATAATAAACCCTGCTGTGGCCGCGGCCGAGTTGCGGATAAACGAACGCCGGTCGGTTCCTGTGGTTTTGTTTTCTTCCATTTTTTAGGGATTTGTGATTGGACTTAAATTAAGTGCTTTTGTATATACTTGTAACTTTGTTCGACGCAATAAATAGGCGAGCCTTCGGAATATTGTTCCTGTTCGACAAATATTCTTTTCAATCCTGCCTTTTTCGATTGTGCCAACAAATCCTTGAATTTGATTTTCCCATTTCCTACAATGCAGCTTTCGCCGTCGTTTCCCATATCTTTCAAATGCCATGTGTGGAAACGTCCGGGATGTTTTTCAAAATATTGCAATGGATCTTGACCGCCTTTTACCACCCAGAAAATATCCATTTGGAATGTTACCAAAGCAGGATCAGTTTCGGCCAATAAGGTATCGTAAGGCAACTTGCCTTCCATTTGCCGGAATTCAAAATTGTGGTTATGATACCCAAAAGTTATTCCTGCCTTTTTTGTGGCTTCGCCTATTTGGTTCATTTCGTGGGCAACCTTTTTAAAATCGTCTAATGTTTTTTCCGGGCGACCGCTAAAGGAAGGCAGGATAAGGTATTCGAGACCAGCTTCGGCAGCTTTTTCGGCATATTCGGCAGCGTTTGTTGCTGTTATGCCACAATGTGTGCTGGTAATATCCATACCCAAATCGTTGCACATTTTACGGAATTCCTTGGCGGGATATTTATAAAACGTGCCATCAAAGCCGAAAGGCTCAAGGCTGTTGTACCCAATTTTGCTTAATGCGGCGAGGGTTCCCGAAAGATCGGTATTTACACTGTCGCGTATAGTCCAAAGCTGCAAACCAGTTTTCATCTTTTTCTTTTTAGCAGGTTCGCTTTCAGCGTGTAAGGACGATGTGGCCAAAACACCTGAAACTAATGTGATGTTTTTCAGGAAATCGCGTCGGGTGGTCATGTTTTTAGTTTTAAAAGTTTGATTTGCAATCTATTTTTGATTTGTTTATGTACTTACAAATGTATGATTTTCTGCTCTTTATCGCTTTTTCGCGCCGCTTCTATTATCCTGATGTTAAGCAGTGCGTCTTCCGGTGTTACGATGGTTTCGGCTCCGTTTGCAATAACAGAATATATGTTGTTGAAAAAATCCATATAATTTCCAGGGCAACTTTCATATCGCCCACGGAAATTTTTTTCGAAAGTTGCCGTATTCAAAATGCCATATTGTTTTGAGGGTTCGATGCCATAGTTTTTGCAACCGGGTTTTTTGCCTTTGCGAAGCATGGCTTCCTGTGTATCCAATCCATATTTTAAAAACGAACCTTTTGTGCCGTGGACCTGAAACCGAGGGCCGGGTTCTTTTACAAATACACCGGCTTTTATCGTAACATTCAATTCCGGATAAATAAGTTTCAAATCGAAACTGTCATCGGTTACGCTGCCTTCGCGCTGGTTGAACAACCTGCAAAAAACACCTTCTGGAGCACCAAATATGCTGACAGCCTGATCTATAAGATGAATTCCAAGATCGAACAAAGTTCCGCCTCCGGCTTCCTGATTGTATTTCCATGCTGCCCGCACAATTTCGGGCGAATAGCGGTCAAAATGGGATTCGTACTCAAGGACTTTCCCTAAATAGCCCTCGGCTATAATATGTTTCAAAGTCAGAAAATCACTGTCCCAGCGGCGGTTATGAAAAGGGAACAAGAGTTTTCCCTTCATTTTTGAAATTTCAATCAGGGTTTCGGCTTCGGTAGAATCAACTGTAAATGGTTTTTCAACAATAACATGATTCCCTGCCTGCAATGCGGTTTTGGCATGTTCGAAGTGTAAAGCATTTGGTGAACAGACAATAACAATATCTATTTCGGGCTTGGCCAACATTTCTTCAATGGAAGAAGTAATTTGTGCCAAAGGATATTTTTCCTTGGCCAATGTGCCCGAGGTAACAATGGTGTTCAGGTTAAAATGAGGGTTGGCTTCAATAAACGGAGCATGAAAAACCTGTCCCGAAAGGCCAAAGCCAATAATGCCGACTTGTAAAACTTTGTTGTTGCTGCTTGTCATTTTATTATTTTGAGGATGTGGAGATTTGAGTATGTGGAGATTTGAGTATGTGAGGATGTGGGAATTTGGGGATGTGGGGATTTGGGGATTTGAGGATGTGGGAATTTGAGGATGTGGGAATGGCCAGAAGTTAGCTTGTTTTCCTTTCACCTTGTCACCTTGTCTCCTTCTCTCCTTGTCACCTTTCTCCTTGTCTCCCTTCTCCTTGTCTCCCTTCATCTTACAAAGCATCTAAACAATAACCTCCTTCTCCGCATCCCAATACGTTCGACGACCTTCTTTATAAGAAATGGTGCCCATATGTGCTGCCATTGCTTCCTGAAATGCCTGATCGATATTGCAGCTTGGCTGTGCACCATTTCCGGCCCTGATACAGTTAAGCCATTCGCGCAAATGCAAATGGGTTGTGTCAACAGCTTTTCCGTCACGGTAAGTGTAGAGCAAACCCCGCCCGGCAAAATACTTTTCGGTTGGCGAAGTAATGGCGTCAACGGCTCCCTGGCCAGGGACATATGAAAATATCGGTTTGAAGGCTTCCACAATGCCTTGTTCCAGTTTCTCCTTATAGCGGGTAGAACGTGGATCAACATTCACCAGCAAGGTATCACTTAGTTCCAGATACGCATCGTGGCCCATAATAACTTTGCCCCGGTTTTTTTCGCTGGCCAATGTGGCACTGTAAAGCAACGTGAAATCGCGGTCGGGATATTCGAGTGCCATATTCAGCACATCGGGCACTGTACGTCCATCCTTGAAAAAATATATTCCGCCGGAAGCCACCACCGAATTTGGGATTCCCAAATCAAGGATCTGGTTCAGCGCATCAAATTCGTGGGTGAACAAATCGCCGCTCAGCCCAGTGCTGTAATCCCACCAGCAACGCCAGCGGAAAAAGCGTTCGGGACTGAAATCGTGCCAGGGAGCCTGACCTATAAATTGTTTCCAATCAATTGTTTGCTCATTGGCTTCGGGTGCAATATCGTAAACCCATGCGCCGTTCGGGTCGTTGCGGTTGGTGCAAACTTCGATAAGGGAAATTTTGCCAATAACATCCTGCTTTATCAGCGAACGAGCCACATTGTAACTTTCAGTTTGCCTACCCTGATGGCCTAACTGGAAAACAACCCCGGATTTTTTAACTACATCGCGTATTTCGTACGTTTCGGCCACCGACCACGAAAGCGGTTTTTCGCAATACACATGTTTTCCATTTTGGGCTGCTTCAATGGCAATGGGAACATGCCAATGGTCGGGAGTGGCGACAATAACGGCATCCACATCAGGCGAAGCAATCAGTTCTTTATAGGTTGCGAATCGTTTGGGTGCATCGTCCATTGCTCCGCCTTTTCCATTGCGATGAACATTGGCCCCGGCGGCAATTGCCCGATCAGCGTTTTTATCGAACACATCGCAAATAGCGGTAATTTTAACGTTCAGGTTTTCCTGATCCCTGAAATCCTCAAGGTACTGTAACCAATATTTGTCGGTTTTGCCTTTTTCGGTGTACTCGTCAATGCGGTCGGGGTTCACAAAACCCAAGGCTTTCATCAGGTAGCCGCCACGCCCACCGCTTCCGATAATGCCAAGGCGCAAGGTTTTCCCTTCGATCAAGGGCGGGATTCCGGTTTGTATTTCGGGTTTAATATCGCTCAAAAGGCTTGAGTTGCGTTTGGCTGCTTCCGATTTGTTCCGTAACAAACCATAACCAATTATTCCAACAATGGGCAAAGCAGCCAAGCCGGCCAAAATATCGCGGCGGCTTAATTTCCCTTTTTCATTTTCGTTTTTATCGTTTGCCATTTTATTCCAAAAATGATTTATCGCTTTTTATAATTCGCTGCAGCCCAAAAATACCCGAAGTTGGGAAAGCATATATTACCAGGAGCGAAAATAGTTCGACCAAGGTTTTGTTTATGATAAAGTAACTGCCATCGGAAGGGAACAAATACTCAATGCCTGGAAAAGCGGGATGCGACAAATAATACAAAAACAGCAAAACCATGCCGGCAATGCTTGAGTAACGGGTAAAAATGCCGATAATGAGCGACAAACCGATCAAAGTCAATGCGTATGCATTTGCATAATCGGAAAATGTTAAAACTGTTTGATTGCCAGCAATTTGTTGGAATAAACCTTTAAGGAAACCGCCTGAATCGAGCAGGTAAGATTTTGAGGTCCAGTGCGGATTTAGGACTTTTACGCCACCTTCGTAAAGAAAATGCCAACCAATTGAAACCCTCAGTATTACCAGCGCGAAAGCCTGTATTTTTGAATAGCGCATAATGCTGTTATTTGCCTTACAAACCTAATACTATTATGGATTGAAATGGCGCAGCTTAAAAAAAAATAATTTTGGCTTTTAGCTGTGAAACCTAAGCGGCGATATAGCAAAAAAACGTTTTGGGAAATGTTTGCCCGAAAATTGAGATCTGGATATTGGATAACAAGAACTGTATAATCCCGACAAATCCCAGCTTTTGGGAGTAGGACTTTCAAATAAACTTGTAATGTGGAAAGCTGCCCGATATTTGCAACAGTTTTAACTATGCAAACCGCAAGGGTTTTGTTTGAACCCCTATTTTGCCGGAATAATCATAACCGGGCATGGGCTATGTTTAAGCACACCCGTGCTAACGCTGCCAATAAAAGCCCTATACAGGAACCCATGGTTGTGCGCTCCCAAAACAATAAGGTCGGACTGGTAGTTGGTGGCAATTTCAACAATGGTTTCGGCAATCGGGCCTTTGGCAAGTTCGTAATCGGCATCAACGCCACGCTGGTGCAGGTACTCGGCCATGGCACTCAAATCGTGTTTTATCCTTTCGTTTTCTTCCTCATTTTCAATTGGCATAACCGGAGGTACAATCTCGTTGCCAACATAGCTCAAAACAGGGGCTTCAACATGCAGAATGTGAACATGGCTTTTAAATGCCAATGCGAAAGAAGCAGCATAATCAACTGCCAGGGTTGCAATATCCGAAAGATCGACAGCAACTATAATCTTTTTCATTCTTTAGGTTTTAAAATTGAAAGCTGTATGAATTGTACAAAAATAGTGATTTAATCGGGCGAAAGCAACATTTTGCCGCTATCAGAATGTTATTTGCTTGGATTTCAGGTAGAAGTGGTGTTAAAAAAGCTGTTTTTATTCACCAAGAAAATGGATAAAATTACAATAGCCAGCACATTGAAGTATAAACCAATGCTTTTCTTTAAGCTAAAATCCCAAATTTGAACAAAGCGGTATTTTTTTGAAACAACCCACTATAAAGGCAATTTTCCTGAATTTTGGCCCAATTTGATTTAGGAGGATTTGCCCTATTCGGCAGCTAAAAACCTTAGGGTTGAGAATGCGAAATGGTTTGGGTTTTGGGGCAAACCACCACCATTGACCTTCAAGCCAAATTATTGCCAACCAAACTTATTTAATGTTAATTTTGCGCCGTTTATATTTTTAACATAGCCTAAAACCTAAAAAACTGATTTCGTGAGGAAATTCTTAAAACTAATGCGTTATGGCAAGCCTTATTGGGTTTATGCCGTTATAAATATCGTTCTCAACTTATTGGTAATTGTTTTTTCGCTGGTTTCATTTGCTGCCTTGATACCCATTTTGCAGATACTTTTTAAAATGTCGAAACCGATAACCTCGGCTCCGCCAATGGCCATGAACCAGGAAGCTATAATGCAGAACCTGAATTTTTACATCAGCGAAATGATCAAGAAAAATGGCGAACTGCATGTGCTGGCTTATATCTGCGTTATACTTGTTGCCCTTTATTTCCTAAAAAACCTGTTTAGGTATTTTGCCATGTTTTTTATTGCCGTTTTACGTAATGGCGTAGTCAAGGATTTGCGCAACGCAATCTATTACAAGGCTTTGATACTTCCTCTTTCATATTTTAACGAGCAGCGGAAAGGCGATATTATCTCGCGCATAACCGGCGATGTTCAGGAAGTAGAATGGTCCATATTGCAGATGATAGAAATCATTTTCCGTCAACCGCTTACATTGCTGTCATACCTTATATTCCTGTTTGTGTTAAGCCCGCAACTCACGCTTTTTGTACTGATAGTTTTACCCGTTTCGGGCTTGATTATTGGTAAAATAGGAAGCTCCCTTCGCCGTACATCCGATAAAGTACAGAGCAAAATGGGCAATATGGTTTCGCTTATCGAGGAAACTATTTCAGGGCTGCGGATTATAAAGGCTTTCAATGCCATTGATTTCAGTTACAACAACTTTGTTAAAACCAATACCGATTACGCAAAATTTGCAACCAAGATGATCCGCAAGCGCGACCTTGCTTCGCCCCTTAGCGAATTTTTGGGCATCATGGTTACAGCTATCATACTTTGGTATGGTGGACGGCTGATACTTTCGCACGAAAATTCGCTCGATGCAACCATGTTCCTGGTTTATCTGGGTGTTTTTTCCCAACTCCTGCCTCCGGCCAAAGATATTTCGCAAGCAGCGGCCTATATCCAAAAAGGCGCTTCTTCGTTGGATCGTATTGACTATATCTTACAGGCAGAGGAAGTTATTGTCGAAAAATCCAATCCTATACACATCAGCGATTTGCAACAATGTATCGAATACCGGAACGTGGGTTTCAGCTACAACACCGAACCTGTGCTTAACAACATCAACCTGATTATCCCAAAAGGGAAAACCATTGCGTTGGTTGGGCCTTCGGGTGGAGGAAAATCAACAATGGTGGATCTTTTGCCAAGATTTTACGACATAACAGGTGGCCAATTGCTTATTGATGGGAACGATATCCGCGATATAGCTATTGCTGATGTTAGGGGATTGATGGGGATTGTAAACCAGGACACCATACTTTTCAACGGAACGGTTTACGAAAATATCTCTTTCGGGATGAAGGATGTTACCCTCGAAAAGGTGGTTTCGGCTGCTAAAGTGGCCAATGCGCACGAGTTTATCGAGAAACTGGATAAAGGCTATGACACCAATATTGGCGACCGTGGGCTTAAACTTTCGGGTGGGCAGCGCCAACGTATTAGTATTGCAAGGGCTGTGCTCAAAAACCCGCCAGTCCTTATCCTCGACGAGGCTACATCGGCATTGGATACCGAAAGCGAACGCTTGGTTCAGGATGCTTTGGTAAAACTGATGGAAAACCGCACTTCGGTGGTAATTGCTCACAGATTGTCAACCATACAACATGCCGACGAAATAATTGTGCTTAGTGCCGGACAGATTGTTCAACGTGGGAAACACCAGGATTTGATCATGACCGAGGGGATTTACAAGAAACTGTGCGATATGCAGTCGTTTAGTTAGGGAATTTGAAAATTTGAAAATGTGGGGATTTGCGGATGTGAAAATTTGAGGATGTGAAAATGTGGGGATTGAATCTGCACCGAAAAGATCCTTTACTTATAAAAGCCCTGAAAGGGCGGAATTTAATAACCGTGGGTGAAGCCCACAGATAACGTGGGTGAAGCCCACGCATAACCACCGGTGAAGCCCACGGATAAAAGTACAGCCCTGAAAGGGCGAAATATCAATACACTGATTCCACAACAATGAAATCACTAATCGAAAAAATAAAAGTTCTTTCTGCAAAATTTGCTCCTGATATCATCGGCATCAGGCGGCATTTGCACGCCAATCCCGAATTGTCGGAACTGGAGTTTAAAACCGCAGATTTTATTTGCAAAACACTTGAAAGTTTCGACATTCCATTTACTCGTAATGTTGGTGGGAATGGAATTGTTGCAAAAATTGAAGGACCAAACCCTCAAAAATCCACCTTTGCACTTAGGGCTGATATGGATGCCTTGCCAATAAACGAACTCAATACTTTTGAGTATAAATCGCTTAACCCGGGTGTGATGCATGCTTGTGGGCATGATGTCCATGTAGCTTCGTTGCTGGGAACTTCGAGGATATTGAATGAGTTGCGCCAGCATTTTGAAGGCACAATCCGTTTGATTTTTCAGCCTTCGGAAGAAAAATTTCCCGGTGGCGCTTTAGCCATGATCAAGGATGGGGTGCTGAAAAACCCGATTCCTGAGCGCATTTACGGCCAACATGTTCTGCCAACCCTCGAAGCCGGCAAAGTCGGTTTTAAATCAGGGCGTTATATGGCTTCTACCGACGAAATTTACCTCACCGTAAAAGGCAAGGGCGGCCATGCTGCCACACCTGAGCTAAATATTGACCCTGTTTTAATAGCATCGCATATAATTGTTGCCTTGCAGCAGGTGGTAAGCCGGTTTGCGCCTCCGGGCATACCAACCGTACTTTCCTTCGGACGCGTAATAGCGGATGGCCGCACCAATATTATCCCATCAGAGGTTAAAATAGATGGGACAATACGTACTTTCGACGAAGCATGGCGGGCCAAAGCACACGAAAAAATCACGACACTTGCCAATGGAATGGCCGAAAGCATGGGTGGTTTATGCGAGGTGTTTATTGCAAAAGGTTATCCATTTCTTGTTAATGATGAACTGGCAACAGCCGAAGCCAAAAAACATGCACAACTATATTTAGGGTCGGAAAATGTGGTTGATCTGGACCAACGTATGACCGCCGAGGATTTTGCCTATTACTCACATATTATTCCTGCATGTTTTTACCGTTTGGGCGTTAAAAACCCATCGTGGCCCAATATCCGAAACCTCCACACACCAGAATTTGATGCCGACGAGAGCAGCCTCGAAACGGGAATGGGTTTGATGGCTTGGCTAGCAATGGCTGAGTTGCGCATTGGCAAAGATTAGTGCTGAATTGAAGTTTGGCTGAAATAGTTTCCAAATGCTTGACAAGCAGTTTTGATACTGTGCCATAAAATTAGAGTGTATTTTTTTTGACTTGGTTTAGTTTAAATGGTATGTATTGCGCGTTTTAAACTGATTGCCAGACTAATTATGTCAAACTGCCTGTTGTAATGTGCAATTTATTTTCAGTTGGTGATCATCGTAAATCAGGTTCGTTTAGTAAGGATTAGAACGCTGATAGCGCTCTTGCAAGCAGCGCGGATATTCACTGATCATGGCTATTTTATCTATCAGTTTGCGTGGTTTTGATTTCGATGTTTGATACATCCAAGTTAAATTAATCTTAATCTTCAAGCCAATAATTTATATCAATTGTTGTTACAATATTCAAAACTTAAGTCGTCGGGGAACTTTATGAGCAGCATCAAAACAGCTACAATGCCTGTAACGGGCTTAACATGTGTTAATTGCGCTTCTATAATTGATACGAATGTTAAAAAAATGCCAGGTGTAAATAGCGCGAACGTTGATTTTGCCAGCGAAAAGCTTACGGTAAGTTTCGACCCCGATGTTGTGAACGAAAAAAATATTGTTGATGCAGTAAAACGTATCGGCTATGGGGTTGCCACTGGTAAAGTCGAATTGCCCATTGTTGGGATGCAGGATAACACCGATGCTTTAACGCTTGAGAAACTCATTGCCAAACTGGATGGGGTTTTGCATGCCAGTGTTGGTTATGGGAACGAGCGTGCAACTATTGAGTACATTCCGGGTATGACAAGTATCGCCGGGCTTGCCGCTGCCATACGTAAATCGGGATTTGATATTGTACTGGCAGGAAAAACCGAGCAATTGGAAGATGTTGAAGCCAATGTGCGGGCGGCTGAATTGGTAAAGCAAAAAAAAATACTGCTGGTTGGGCTAATGTTCACAGTGCCGCTCATTGTTTATAGCATGGCCCGCGACTTCCGTGTTATTGGGTTTCGTTACGATGAATTTACCATGCTTCTTGCAGCTACCGTAGTGCAGTTTTATGTGGGCTGGCAGTTTTATGTAGGTGCATTTAAAAGCCTGAGACATGGCAGTGCAAATATGGATGTACTGATAGTTTTGGGGTCATCGGCGGCATATTTTTCAAGCCTGCTGGTAACGCTTGGCGTAATTGATGGTCCACATGTTTATTTCGAAACCGGGGCTGCAATTATCACCCTTATAAAACTTGGTAAATACCTGGAAGCAGGCGCAAAAGGAAAAACCTCTGCAGCATTAAAAGCCTTAATGGGGCTGCGTGCCCTTACCGCCATTGTGATCCGCAACGGGGTTGAAACGGAGATTGAAATTGAAGATGTAGTGGTTGGCGACACCTTGCTTGTGCGGCCCGGCGGTAAAGTTCCTGTTGATGGCATTATCATCGAAGGCCATTCCGCTTTCGACGAGGCAATGTTGACAGGCGAATCCATGCCAGTGAGCAAAGGCCCTGGCGATGAGGTAATTGGTGCAACTATAAACCGCGAGGGTTTGGTAAAATTTGAAGCTACCAAAGTTGGTAAAAACACTGCATTGGCACAGATTATCAGGCTGGTGCAGGAAGCGCAGGGAAGCAAAGCACCAATACAGGAACTTACTGACAAGATTGGGAAATATTTTGTCCCAATAATAATTGCAATTGCAATTTTCACCTTTTTGGGATGGTTTTTTGTTGCACAAACCAATTGGATTGGAGCCATGATAAATGCCATTGCCGTACTGGTGATTGCCTGCCCTTGTGCAATTGGGCTTGCTACGCCAACAGCAATTATGGTTGGGACTTCTAAGGGTGCCGGGAATGGGATTTTATTTAAGAACAGCGAAATACTCGAACGCGCTGGGAGGGTTGATATTGTTGTGTTTGATAAAACCGGGACTTTAACAAATGGCGAACCAGAGGTAACGGATATTGTTGCCCTAAATTCGCGGAATGTTGACCAAGTGTTGCGGTTAGCCGGCAGTGCCGAGCGTGGATCCGAGCACCCTTTGGGGAAGGCTTTGGTGAAAGCAGCCCAGGAAAAAGGCTTAACACTATCCAGCACGAAGCAATTCAGGGCATTTGGGGGTTTTGGAATAAGGGCAACGGTAGAAGGTGAAACCGTAATAGTGGGCAACCTGCGGATGATGCAAAATGAAGGGGTTTATACCGATGCTTTTAAACCCGAAGTTATTAGGCTGCAAGCCGAAGGGAAAACTGCCATGGTGGTTGCCATAAAACCCTTTGGTAGCATTGAACCATCCGTTGCAATAGGGATTATAGCCGTAGCCGATACTTTAAAGCCTGGGGCAAAGGAAGCAATTGCCAATCTGCAAAAACTTGGTATCGAAATTCTTATGGTTACAGGCGACAACAAAAGTACGGCAAACGCCATTGCAAGCCAGGTTGGGATAAAAACTGTGTTGGCCGAAGTGCTGCCTTCCGAAAAGGCTGATGCCATTAAAAATTTGCAATTGACTGGGACTTCAGGAAAAACCGGAAACTATCAGGTAGCCATGGTAGGCGATGGCATAAACGATGCTCCGGCATTGGCACAGGCTGATGTTGGCATTGCCATTGGAACCGGTACCGATATTGCCATGGCAGCCGCTGGAATTACGCTGATCAGTGGCGATTTATCGGGCGTTGGCAAGGCAATTTCACTATCGCGGGGTACTTCACAAACCATTGTACAGAACCTTATTTGGGCATTGATTTACAATATAGCCTTAATACCTATTGCCGCTTTTGGTTTGCTAAGCCCTATGTTTGCAGCCGGGGCAATGGCTTTTAGTTCCATTTTTGTAGTAACCAACAGTCTTCGATTACGCGCATTTAAAGTAATGTCGTTTACACCTCCCAAATCGCTGTTCCATCAAGTTGTTCAACTCTTGCCTCATTTAGTCCTACCAGCGGTTGCCTTGCTTGTACTTATTGCAGGGCCGTTGATACTGATGCCAGGCAATGGAATGGAAATAAATGGCATGCATACATTGGCAGCCACACCAATATCCGGTTTTATGATGGTGCTTTTCAATGTGTTGGTGGCACTCTCATTATTTTCCATCCCTGTTTTCCTGTATATCTTTTTCAGGAAAAGCAAAGGGGATAAAGGGGTTGGGTAGGAAGTGTGGTTATTGATGATTCTGCTTTTTAAACAGGAAATAAAAAGCCCTTCGTATAAAGTGAAACTCATGAATAAAGCACCACTTTTTAGCCAGAGAATTAAACTATCGGCTAAATAAAAGCAAACAAATCCTGCGTGGTTCAAACACAACTTTGGAATTTGATTTAAACAAATTACCTAAGTTGTAAATTGCTTTTAAATTGTATCTTTGATAGATTGAACACAACTATTCAGCCGTTACCTCCTTGATGTGTATCGTTGTGAATTGCATTTAGAAACTTAAAACTTAACAGCAGTAATTTATCCCGTTTTGAAAATAGCGACCACAATAAAAACCAACAACAAATAGTTTATCAAAAGGCATATTGCCACTGGCTTCCCCTTTGTTGAAATCGTGAAATGGGATGTTTAAAAACCGGAACATGCAAATCCTCAGTTTTCTAAAGGAAAAGAAAACCTTTTCACACCCGCTTACCTTCAAATTGTATAATTTTATCCTTTTCGGTTA
This sequence comes from uncultured Bacteroidales bacterium, assembly GCA_903946925.1. Classification (GTDB taxonomy): domain Bacteria; phylum Bacteroidota; class Bacteroidia; order Bacteroidales; family UBA4417; genus UBA4417. The sequence continues at coordinate 13,997 of CAJAXK010000150.1, forward strand.
AACCCATCATTTATGAAAAAGTATCTCTTTATCATCGGCCTGTTTTTAAGTTTAAATGCCATGGCACAAAACCAATATAAGATTGAATGGCAGCAGGTTGACTCGTTGGTAGCCTTGGGCCAATCGCAATCGGCACTCGATTTGGTAACAAGTGTGTACGAACAATCCAAATCTGCCGGACAAGCTGATCAGTTCCTTAAATCCTCCATTTATCGTATGAAATTGGAAGCCGATTTTCAGGAAGATTACTTCGAAAAGAGCATTGCCCGCACCCAAACCGAAATAGTATCGGCAAAAGCCCCGGTGAAGCAAATCCTACATTCCATATTGGCGGAACTTTACTGGCAATATTACCAAAGCAACCGCTGGAAAATACTGCAACGCAGCGAAACCAAAGGCTTGGTTAGCGACGACATTAAAACCTGGGATTTTACCAAATTGGTTGCTGCCTGTATGCACAACTATGCTTTCTCCCTTACCGATAAGGATTTGCTAAAATTTACGACCCTTTCTTCCTTTTCCGAAATTATTTTAAAACAAAAGGATTCCGAAAAATTCAGACCCACTTTATTTGATTTCCTGGCTCACCGTGCCATTGATTTTTACACTTCCGCTGAAGCTGGATTAACAAAACCCGCCAATACTTTTTTGTTGGATAAACCGGATTATTTTTCGGCATCTAACGATTTTGCTGCTTTCGCTATTGTTTCGCCCGACACACTTTCGTTTGAATATCAGGCTTTGAAACTTTATCAGGAAGTTATTGCGATGCATGTATTGGATAAAGACCCGACAGCCTTGGTGGATGTTGATTTGGAACGACTTGCGTACGTGCATGGAAACAGCACATTACCCTTAAAGGACAGCCTTTATCTGGCTGCACTTTACAAATTGGAAAGCCGGTACAAAAACCACCCATCATCAACGGAGGTTGCTTATCAAATTGCCTCGCAGTTAATCAGCCATGATGAGGAAGCAACACCATATTACGAAGAAGAAGTACCCGTTCAATCCATTCCTGATTCCCATAAATGGGATAAAAAACAAGCCATCGAAGTATGCGAAGCGGCCATAAGCCGTTTCCCGGATAGTTTTGGGGCTAAAAATTGCCGTTTCCTGATTGAGCGAATCAAGCAGCCTTCGTTGTTTATTACTTCAAATTATGCAAGTATTCCCAATAAGCCTTCGTTGGCTTTGGTGAGCTACCAAAATTTAACAAAAGTATATTTCCGTTTGGTAAAAATTGATCCTGAAACCGATCGGGATTTGCAAGAAAAACAGATGGAAGTCCGGCTGGCGAAATACCTTTCCCTCAAAGCCCAAAAAACATGGGAACAGCTGCTTCCTGATGATGGCGATTACAGGAGCCACTCAACCGAGATACGCATCCCGGAATTGAAACCTGGCTATTATGTTTTGTTGGCAAGCAACGATGCTTCTTTCCCAAATAAGTCGGCCATTGTAACCGCAACCACCTTTTGGGCCAGCAATATCAGCTACCTGAGCAGGAAGAATCTTAATGGCGATAATGAAATTGTGGTTTTGGACCGCAACTCCGGGCAGCCGCTTTCCGGCATCAAAGTACAGTCTTTTTACCGCGAGTATAAACCCGGAACCCGAAAATATGAAAGCGTTGCAGGGGAGGTTTTTGTTTCGGATAAGTCGGGGATGGTCAATATTCCTGCAAAAGGCGAGAACTGGAGAAACAACCAGTTTTATCTGGTTTTTAGTTCAAAAACCGACTTGCTGATAACAGAAAGTTACTTTTCGGGATATTCGTACCGCAATAACGAACCCAAAACCAGTGTAGAAACCCACTTTTTTACTGACAGGGCAATTTACCGTCCCGGACAAACAATTTACTTTAAAGGGATTGTGTTGGAGCGCACAGGTGATGATGTAAAAATTAAAACCGATAGCAAAACCGAAGTCATTTTGTATGATGTCAACGTACAGGTGCTTTCGAAACAAAGCCATGTTACCAATGATTTTGGTTCGTTCAGCGGGAATTTTATTGCACCTCAAAACGTGCTGACAGGGCAAATGACCATCCGTTGCGAAACTGGTTCGGTTTCGGTTCAGGTGGAAGAATATAAGAGGCCAAAATTTGAAGTAACCTTCGAGCCGGTTAAAGGCTCGTACAAATTAGGCGAAACCATTGCTGCCAAAGGGAAAGCTACAGCGTATGCCGGAAGTATGGTTTCCGATGCCAAAGTTGCTTACCGTGTGGTGCGGATGGCCCGTTTCCCCAATTGGTGGGGTTGGCGCGGAATGCCTATCTCTGATGAAATGGAAATCGCGAATGGCGAAACTGCTACTGGCAGCGATGGCTCGTTTACAATAAATTTCCTTGCTATCCCCGACCTTTCGGTTGACCGAAAAACCGATCCTGTGTTCACTTACACGGTTTATGCCGATGTTACCGATATAAATGGCGAAAGCCACACCGGAGAAACCGGGATTTCGGTTGGCTATAATGCCCTTTTGGTGAAAACCGATATTGCCGATGATGTAAACCTTGAAAAAGAAATGCAGTTTACACTCAGCACCACCAACCTGAACGGGGAAACAGAAGCTGCAACAGGAAGTATTACCATTTCGAAACTTACAAAACCCGATCAGGTTTTATACACGCGCAAATGGTCACGACCCGACAGGTTTGTGATGACGAAGGAAGAATTTGCAAAAGATTTTCCCGGCGAAGTGTTTAAAGATGAAGACGATGTGGCAACCTGGGCAAAGTCGGCTACTATGTTTAGCGCAAATTTCAAAACACCTACCGATTCGCTTTTTAAAATGGGAAATGCATTTGAAGCTGGAATGTACGTTTTGGAACTAAAAACAAAAGATGCTTTTGGACAGGAAGTTTTGTATAAAAAATATTTTAATGCATTTCAGCCAAAAGCCCAAATTTGCGAGGCGGTTTCCCCGGCATTTTTCACCTTGCTCACCCCAACCTTGGAACCTGGTGAAGAAGCAAAATTCCTTATCGGCACACCAGTTAAAAATGCGTACATCATCTACGAAGTCCTTCATAAGGAAAAAGTGGTAAGCCGCCAAATACTTAACCTTAGCAACGAACAAAAACTTATAAGCATACCGGTAAAAGAGGAATATCGTGGCAACTTCGCCATCAGCCTTTCGTTTGTGAAAAACAACCGTACATTTTTGGTTAGTAAGCTGATTAATGTGCCATACACCAATAAAAAGCTTGACATCAGTTTTGCTACTTTCCGCAATAAATTGCTGCCGGGGCAGGACGAAGAATGGCAAATTACCCTTCGCGACAGCAAAGGCGAAAAAGCTGTTGCAGAAATGCTTGCCGGAATGTATGATGCTTCCCTTGACGAATTTGCTCCACATAATTGGTATTTTAACATTTTCAGGTCCTTTTATGGAACCCAATTCTGGGACGACAACCGCTTTTTCAGAATCACCAACAGCAACCAGTTTTTTTATCCTGAAATGTACGATTCCACCGCTGCACACGAATACGATCAATTAAATTGGTTTGGATTCAACTTCGGTTATTATGGAGGAAGACCTAGAATAATGGCTAGTAGCAAAAGTCTTCAAATGGATGCAGCAAATGTCCAGGAAAGCATTCCTCCACCCCCTCCGCCACCTGGGAGTAGCGGCGAAAAATCTGATTTCTATGCCCCATCGCTCTCACAAGCTGAGATGCGAGATGTTTTGGGAGGCTCAAAAGTAAAATTTGTTGCTCCGGTCCTTACAACAGAAGAGGTATTTGACGAGCCAAAATCAGTGGGTGCTCCAATAATCCAAATTCGTAAAAACCTTAACGAAACAGCATTTTTCTTCCCCCAGCTTGCCACAAACCAAAATGGCGAAATAGTTATAAAATTTAAAGCTCCCGAAGCGCTTACCCGTTGGAAAATGATGGGATTGGCTTATACCAAGGACCTTAAATTTGGTCAGATTGAGAAATCATTGGTAACCCAAAAGGATTTGATGGTTTTTACCAATGCGCCGCGTTTCCTTCGCGAAGGCGACATAATGGATTTTTCTGCAAAAGTTTCAAATATCAGCCAAAGCGATCTTGCGGGAAATGCTGAATTGCACTTTTTCGATGCCTTGACCATGAAACCCATTGATGAAATGCTGAGTTTGAAACAATCCAATGTTTCGTTTTCAGTGGCAAAAGGCTTAAGTTCTGCAGTAAGCTGGAAAATCAGTATTCCGGAAGGTTTGCAAGCTGTTATTTACCGGATTACAGCCACAGCGGGAACTTTCAGCGATGGCGAGGAAGCAGCAATCCCGGTGCTTACCAACCGAATGTTAGTTACCGAATCCATGCCGCTTCCGGTAAACGGGATGCAGGAAAAGAAATTTAACTTCGAAAAACTTACCAATTCCGGCAAGGCAGGTTCTACTCTTCGCAATTACAGGCTTACACTCGAATATACTTCCAACCCGGCCTGGTACGCGGTTCAAGCCCTTCCTTATTTGATGGAATATCCGTACGAATGTGCCGAGCAGATTTTCAGCCGCTATTATGCCAACAGCCTCGCAACACATATCGCCAACAGCGACCCAAAAATCAAACGTGTGTTCGAAAGCTGGAAAACGATAACACCCGATGCCTTAAAATCGAACCTCGAAAAAAACGAAGAACTGAAATCGGTGCTTTTGCAGGAAAGTCCTTGGGTGCGCGAAGCCACCAACGAAACCGAGCGGAAACAACGCATCGCACTGCTTTTCGACCTCAACCGCATGGCTTCGGAACAAAACTCGGCTTTAAAAAAACTGCGCGACATGCAAAGCTCCAACGGTGGCTGGCCTTGGTTCCAGGGAATGCCCGAAAGCCGATATATCACCCAACATATCGTTACCGGACTTGGCCACCTTTATTACCTCGAAGTGCTAAATCCATCGGGAAATAATGAAATACATGAAATGCTGAAAAAGGCAATCGCATATCTGGACCAAGAAGTTAAAACCGATTTCGAAAAATTAAAATCAAACGATAAAGAGTACCTGAAAAACAACCACTTGGGATACGAGGAAATCCAATACCTGTATTCACGCACTTATTTCCTTGCCGATTTCCCGGTAGCGAAGGAATACAGTGAAATGCTTGAGTATTATAAAACACAATCCACAAAATACTGGAATACACAGAATAACTACATGAAAGCCATGGTCGCCTTGTACCTGAACCGTTTTGGCGATGAAAAAACCGCGATGCTTGTATTGCGTTCGCTGAAAGAAAACGCTTTGCATAACGAGGAAATGGGGATGTATTGGCGTAACGAACAGCGTGGCTGGAACTGGTATCAGGCTCCGGTTGAAACCCAGGCACTGCTTATAGAAGCCTTCGATGAGGTAGGCAACGACCAGAAATCGGTGGAGGAAATGAAAATATGGTTGCTCAAGCAGAAACAGACCCAGGACTGGAAAACTACCAAAGCCACAACCGAAGCTGTATATGCCCTGTTGCTCCGTGGAACTTCCTTGCTGGCATCCGATAAGCAAGTTGAGGTTACGCTTGGCGGCGAAAAAGTTGATCTATACAAACAAGATGGCTCAAAACCCGAAGCGGGAACTGGATATTTTAAAACAAGCTGGGATGCATCGGCAATTAAACCCGAAATGGGAAAAGTAACGGTAAAAAACCCAAATCCTACAGTAGCCTGGGGCGCAATATACTGGCAGTATTTCGAACAGCTTGATAAAATCACACCTGCCGAAACCCCGCTTAAACTGTCTAAAAAACTCTTTCGAGAAATCAACACTCCAACTGGTCCGGTTATTGAACCAATTACTGAAAATACAAATGTTAAAGTTGGCGATAAAATTGTGGTGCGTGTAGAACTGCGCTCCGACCGCGATATGGAATACATCCATTTGAAGGATATGCGCGCATCTGCTTTTGAGCCTGTAAATGTGCTTTCGGGATATCGTTATCAGGATGGTTTGGGCTATTACGAATCCACACGCGATGCTTCAACCAACTTCTTTATTTACTATCTGCCCAAAGGCACTTATGTGTTTGAGTACAAGTTGACAGCCACGCAAAAGGGAGATTTCTCGAATGGTATTACTTCGGTACAATGTATGTATGCACCCGAGTTTTCATCTCATTCGGAAGGCGTGAGGGTGAAGGTGGAGTAGGGATGTCGGATGTTCGATTGCGGATGTCGGATTTTAGAATGCGGATTTCTTCCCGGGAACTTTTGTTCCATTAGGCTCTATCGCATTGTACGTCTGTTACCTATCTTTAATAAAGAGGCAGGAATCCTGTTCGGTTGGTGTTAAGTTGATTTCTTATCAACCAACGCCTAATCTGGTCTGTTTCGAGTTAGAAACACCTTTTTACTGGCTGATAAGGTGGTTGGTAATTTCAATATTTTGTTGCACCTGCGTATCTTTTGGGTCGAGCTTTAAAGCTGCTTGAAAGGATTGCAGTGCCGCACCATAGTTTTTCCTCATTCCATAAACAATGCCTAAATCTTTATAGGGCAATGGGTTTTCAGGCGAAAGCTTTGTTGCCTTTACAAGGAAATATTCTGCCGAATCGAGGTTGCCTTTGTACTGTCCATAAAGTTTCCCCAAAAGGTAATTTGCATCCCCATTTTCAGGATTTATTTTGTTAATGCCATGTAAAACGTTCATTTTGTAATCAATCTCTTTGGCATCTTCAAGCATGGCAATAACCTTAAACAGGTTGCTGTACGCATTTTTATCGTAAGGGTCAAAAGCTAATACTTTTAGATATTGGCTGATAGCAGCTTTATAATCAGCTTTATAGAAAACAAGTGTATTGCCCAATAAAATCAGGCTGTTGTTGTTGTAAGGATAAATGCTTGTTGCCTGGTTCAAGTATTTTAATGCTAATTGAAAATCCTTTTCTTTTTCGCCAGGATCTTGTTCAGCTTGTGCTTTTTCCATGTATTTTCCCCCAGCCGAGGTGGTGCATTTCAAACTGTTTTCTGAAATTTTTACATCGGTAGTAAAAAGTGTAAAATCGTCTTTCCAGGCAAAATTACGTACAAATGTTTTGATGCCGAAGGGTACTAAAATCAATAATACCAAGCCATTTAAAACCATTGGGCGAAGCTTTTCGGATTTGATATACTTTGGCACTATTTCAACGATAATAAACGAAAGCACCAAAACGAAACCCACCGATGGCATGTAAACAAAACGCTCGTTCATAAAAGTCCCGACTGAAAAAAGCAAGTTGGAAACAATGAACAACGTGCTCAGGTAGAAGATAATACCAAAAGAAACAAGTTCTTTTTTCCTGATTTTGATCAATGCATAAACCCCCATCGCAGCATATAAAATAAATGAGATCACTGATTTTAAATCCATCAGGTCAACCAAAGGGATATGGTATGGGTAATAATCGTGAGTGAGCGGAAACGGGAGAAACAGCAACTTGACGTACAAACCCAAAGTGTAAAGTACGGTCCCGATTTTTTGTCCAAAAGTGGCAAACAGGAAAGGGTTGTTCAACAGTTCCTTTGGCAATTCGGGCGAATTCAAATACCCAAGCACCTTATACCTTATAAATATGAAAAGCAGGGCTGGGACCAACAATATTGCAGCCATTGTAAACACCTTTTTCAGGGGTTGGGAAGTGAAAAAGTAAACCGTAAGCGGGATAATGAACAGGAACATAATCGCATTTTCTTTGGAAAGTAGCCCAATAAAAAACCAAAACCCGGAAAGCGCGATATAATAAAATTTCTTCCTGTCGAGGTATAAGAGAGCGCACCATAGCGAAATCAGGGAAAAGAGCAAGGAGAAAATTTCGTCGCGGCCTTTAATATTGGCAACCACTTCGGTATGGATGGGATGCGAAATAAACAAAATAGCGGTAAGGAAAGGAATGGTAAGCAGCCATTTTTTATCCGCTTTGGTTGCAAGCAAACGTTGGAAAATCACCATCAATATCACCCCAGTAAAACCATAAAGCAGAATATTTATCAGTCTGCTCACAAACGGATTAAACCCGCCAAACAACTGGTATTCAACCGCAAATGTGGCTATCGAAAAAGGTCGGTACCTTCCACCAGCCACCAAGGTTTTCTGTACACCAAAAAATCCGGTGAACGAATCGTATTTAAAAATATCTGCCAACCCATCGAAACCTTTTTTTGTAAACGCATTATCTTTAATCACAATGGCATCGTCGAGCACATACCCATAAAAAAGCGTATTGCAATACAACACAAATGCAAGTGCAATTAAAATAAAATGAGGCAGATAGCGGGAATACGAATCAGGTTTTTCCTGAATTGGGTTTGGGCGGGATATCGGTTTTGCCATAAAGGTTTTCTTCTGTTTGAAAATGATTTATTTTAAATCCCAAAGATAGGAATTTGGCTGAAATTAGGTTTTCAACAATTTTAAATTGGATAGAATAGGAATATAAATCCAATTTTTAGAATTAGCAGAAAAGTAAACGATAAGTTGAAAATAAATTCCTCCTATTGGATCAACGCTTCTATCTGAGCTAATGTATCGGGCAATGAAACGATTTTTTTAGTTTTCGAATCCAACAAAATCATAACCGGCGTGGCCAATACAAAATAGTCGCTTGCCACTTTGCTGCGCACCCCTTCTTTGGCGCGAAGATGTTCCCAGCCGTTAAGCGTTGTTGTTTTTTGCTGCCAGGCTTTTATTTCTGTCTCGGTTTCGTCGAGGCTTATGGCTACAACGGCAATTTTTGTTTTGTTTTCAGTCAGTTGCGACCAAGGGAAAAGCGTGTTTACGGTCTCCACGCAATGGCCGCAATCGGCTGACCAAAATATCAGCAAAGTGTATGGCGTGCTTGGTTTGTATTTAGCCAAATCGAACATTTTGCCAGGTTCGGTTTCCAGATCAATGTTGGGGGCTATGCTACCGGCTACAAGGGTTTGCATCCCTTTTAACCTTCGGTCAATTTCCATCCGTTTGGATGTGAGGCAATTGGGGTCGTTGGTATAAGGCTCAAGCACTTTCATTCCCGAAGGTATGTTGTTGCTTTCGAAGCCTTTATAGAAATAATCAACCATCCAGCCATACACCAAAGGGTTTCCCAATTTTGCCTTTTCAATGGCCGCGTGCGCCGCTGCCGGGAGCAACGAATCGCGCAAAGCAACTGTGGTGGCCATTTGCCCATAAAGGTTCACGTAATTGTCCATCCATTTATTTAGGTCCGATGTCCTTATCAACAAAGGATCCGTTAAGTCAATTCCATCGAAATAATGTGCTATAACGCTCAACAGCCGTTCGGTTTCAGTGCCTTCCCACGGGATTTGGGGCACAAATTGAAACCTGTACAAACTGCTGACAAACAATGCTTTGTCCTGTTTTACCTGCTTATCGAGCCATTGGTTGTAATCGTTGCGCCGCTTTTCGTATTCTTCAATCCCCGACTTATAGAATTTCGATTGGGTATCGTCGTAATTCATCAGGAACTGCTGCAACAAACCAATTTTTTCTTTTTGCTTGCCATTTTCTTTCGAGAATGTGGCAAAAGCAGCATTTTCTTTTTCATCTTTTTGGTACCAGGTGCTGTCAGAATTGTTACAATAAATTGGACTGACCCAAAGTTCCAGATCCTGGGTGTTGATTATCAGGCTCTTTTCGGAAGGATAAGGTGTACTTTCCTTTTTCTCTTTATAATCGAAACGCAAAACAAACTCGCCGGGCAAACTGCTCTTCGGAACTGTAAGCTTCGTGGTTTCGCCTTTTTTTATCCCATTCACTTCCAAAATAGGTTTTATTAACCTTGTACCCGAAAGCGACATAAGGCTGATTTTACTTTCGCTAACTCCACGTAAATGAATGGTTAGCGTAACATCCTGATTTTGTGCCGATAGTGGTAATGTGCTATAAACCAGCATGAAACTGCAAAACAAATATTTGAAACCAATAACAATGATATGCTTAATCATAAAATTTGTGTTTTGAAATGCAAATTTAAACAATCTGCTATATGGGCGAAGGAAAATAAAAAAATGAATTGACAATTGACAGTTATTCAGTGTTATATCAAAAGTATTCAGTACAATATATGCATCATTCTGTTTTTCGATACCTAGTAACACCTAACAGCATAACAGCCTAACAGCTTAACATCATTCAATTTGTCGTAGAACCCTCTTACATCATTAGGCTTTCGCGAAGCAAGGCCGGCTATGTCCGAAAACTGTTTGTTCCACTTAGTGCAATCCTTGATGTGGATTCCCTCACTATTACCTTTGTTTTCATTACAATATTTTCGCGCGAAATATTTTTTTTCATATTGATGTTCGATAAAAGAAGCCGAATACTCTTTTTACCTATGGCAACACCGGGCTGATGAATAGAGGAGAGTGTGGGATAACAAACTTCGGCCAAGTCGGAATTGCTGAACCCCAATACAGCCACATCTTCTGGAACCCGAATGCCTGCTTTTTTCAAACCAGACAAAACGCCAACGGCAACTACATCGCTTATGCAAAAAATAGCATCCGGTCGGTTTTCGAGCGACATCAGTCTTATGGCCAATGCCTCACCTTCGGCTTTGTTGAATTTATTGCACAAAATAACCCAGTCGGGGTTTAGTTCCATATTGTTTTTCAGAAGGCAGTCGCGGTATGCGTAGTAGCGTACATTGGCTAAAGTGGATGATTCTTCGCCCCGCAAATGTGCAATTTTCTTATACCCATTATCAATTAAATGCTTAATCCCTTCGGTAGTGCCGCCATAATCGTCGGAAGCAATGCTTGGAACCGTTTTTTGATCAAATTTGATTATGCGGTCAATAATCAAAAATGGGATATCGTCCCGTATCAGGTTTTCCAGCTTATCCTTTACCAGACTAAGTTTTCTGCTTGGCAAGATTAAAATGGCATCCACATTTAATTCGTAAAACTCTTTAATATATTCCAATTCTTTAAACTGATTATAGTTACTTTCGGCAATCAACATTTTGTACCCATTTTTACCTGCCTCAATCAACATTCCGCTAAGGATTTGGGTAACGTAATAATGCGATAGCTTAGGGAAAATAACACCGATACGGTATGATTTCTGAAACTTCAACGATAAGGCTGTTGCATTAGGTTTATAACTGTAAAGATTGGCAACTTCCTTAACCCTGTTTTTCATCGAATCGCTGATTTCGGGTTTGTCGTGAAGCGCCCTCGAAACTGTTGCAATTGTAGTATTGAGTGCTTTTGCGATGTCTTTAAGGGTAGTTTTTGTCATCTGTAACCTTTTAATATTCCGTTAATTGGATGCAAATATAATAAATTTTCAATAAAGATGTTAACCGTAAACGTTTACGTAAAATACAGCCTATTGCGCATTTATTTTTGATGTTGTTATTTTGACCCCACACAAATAACTCTAACTTCAAAACCATTAATCAAATGAAAAAATCAATTTATTTTCTAGTTTGGGTGATGACATGTTTTGCGTTTACAACCATTGCGCAAACAAGTATTACCGGGTCAGTTCAGGATGCAAATGCAAAGCCCCTCCCATTTACATCCATATCGGTAAAAAACTCTACCGATGGTGCAATAGCCGATTTGAACGGGAAATTTGAACTGAAAGTCCAATCGCTTCCCGTTACCATTGTTGCAAGTTATACTGGGTATAATTCAAAAGAGTTGGTTGTTACTAATGCTGAACCCTTAATCATAATCCTTACCGAAGGAGTCGGGCTTAACGAGGTAATGGTTACCGGTACCAAAGTTATTCGGTCGCAAAAGCAATCTGCCATGTCGATGACAACCATGAAAGGCAAGGATATCCAGCTCAAAGCAGCAAGCGGACAAGCGGATATATTATCGGCTATTCCTGGCATTACCGCCGAAGGCAGTGGTGGCGAAGTTGCGGCCAACGTATTCGTAAGGGGGCTTCCTTCAGGTGGCCAATATACATTTAACCCACTCGAAATTGATGGTATGCCCGTTATCAGTACATTTGGATTGAACTCATCGGCCCATGATGTATATTTCAGAAACGATCTTGGCATCAAATCGCTCGATTTTCCACGTGGTGGTTCTGCAATTTTGTTCGGTGCAGGTTCCGTAGCAGGTTTGATCAACTATATTTCGAAAACAGGAACCGAGACTCCTGAAAATACGATTCAGTTAGAATTAGCCGACAAAGGCCGTTACAAAGCCGACTTTTTCACCGGAGGGAAAATGGGTGGAAAAGATTCACATACCTATTACGCATTGAGCGGATTATACCGTTATGACGAAGGCCCTATTGTTACAGGATTGCCAACCGAAGGATTTCAGTTACGTGGCAATATTAAACAGGTATTTGCAAAAGGGGAAATTATTATGTCCGGACAATACATTGACGATAAAGTACAATTTTACGGGCCATTGCCGCTTGACGGAACCAGCAGGGAGGCTGCAATAGGGAACGATGGCGAAGAGGTACAAACCATCATGACCAAACATGCAAAAAATGCTTCCTTTTTATCCCCCGACGGTGTATATCATACCCCAATCGGCGATGGCGTTGTTACCAAAGGCGGATATTTTATGTCGCAATTCAAATACAAATTTGAGAATAACATTACTATTGATTCCAAACTGCGTTATGCCCGCTACCAGCATCAGTTCAATTTCTTTGTGGCTGGCTCCGGCAACCCTATTTCGATTGCTGACTACGTAACCGGAATAGATCCAACAGCAACCGGAATTGTTGCAAAAAGCACCGGATTATCCAAAGTGCTTCCGAACAACTATTTGGTTACAGCCAATACCTTATTGGATCGCTACCGTCCAATGACCGACCTTTCGGGCGAATTTAACCTAACAAAGCGGATTACAGGCAATACAATTGAACACAATATTACTATTGGCGCATTCTTTTCGAGAAGCGAAGCAGAAGATAAAAACATACAGACCGGTTACTTGAGCGAATTCAACAACATGCCGCTTTTGGTTGACCTATCCTATACCACTGGTGCAGGCGATAAAGTAATATACAGCAAAAACGGTATTTATAAACCGGGTGCTGCCTATTCCAACAATTTCGTTACCGCGAACCGCCAGGCTTTTTATTTGACCAACGAAATGAAAATGGATCGGTTGCGGATTGATGTTGGACTCCGTTTGGAAACCTTGGTAACCGATGTTTCGAAAGAAGGAAACACAACATACACCATGAGCAGCGATGCCAGTTTGACATCCAGCTTGAAAACCGTAAAATGGGGGAACAACGCTTACCTTACCGGAACCGGAAAAGCTACCGATTGGGCTGGAGTACTTGGCCTTAACTACCAATTGAACGAAAAAATGAACGTTTATGGAAACGTTTCAAAAGGCTATTTCTTTCCTCAGCCACGAACCCTGGCTATTTCGAGCGATGGAACTGTTGGATCCTATGAAACCGAAAAAATTTATCAAACCGAAGTTGGGGTTAAATATTCGACTCGCCGTTTAACCGCCACCTTGGCAGGATATTATATTGACCTGAGCAACAGAAGGGATGTAATTTTAGTAGATGACCCAAACAACCCTGGAACCATCATTGAAAAAGTATCGGTAATAAGCACCCGCACTTTTGGCCTTGAAGCTACCTGGGAATACAAAATAGTTAAAAACTTAAACTTCAACGGTAGTTTTACCTATCAAAACCACGAATATACCGAGAATGAAACTACCCCCGATTATGTAGGGAACAAATTGGCCCGTCAACCTAATCTGTTGTCGTCGTTGGCTTTATCTTATTCAAACAAAAAATATGATGCCAATGTTTCGGTTGATAACACAGGGAAAAAATACACTGACGACTCGAATAAAGTGCTATTGGAAGCTGCAAGCGTAGTAAGGCTCGATGCTGGTTATACCATGCCAATGGGAGAATCGAACGAAACCTTGCGGTTTGGGCTTTCAGTGTTTAATTTGCTCGACAGCAAAGGGTTAACAGAAGGAAACCCCCGTGATTTATCGCAAGCTAACCAAGGTGTTTATTTTGTTGGCCGTCCGGTGCTTCCCAGAAGGGCATTCCTTCGTTTCACACTTAATTTCTAATAGAAATATCATCGGGAATCCTTTTTCCGAAAAAGGAATAAATTCCTATTCACAGCCGATATCGGTAAATTGCCGGAAGGGTATTAAAGCCCTTCCGGTTAATTTAAACAACAAGTTCCTCATTTTAAATGGCATAAACATTAAAAACTAAACTTATGAATTGGCTCGATTTTGTAATTATTTTCCTGTATTTCGGAGGTTTCCTGGGGATGGGTTACTTTTTTAAAGAGAACAATAATTCAACCGATTATTTCCTTGGCGGTAAAAGCATGGGATGGTTTCCATTAAGCTTATCCGCCATGGCAACGCAACTTTCGGCTATCAGCTTTGTATCGGCGCCGGCATTTGTTGCAATAAAAGCCGGAGGCGGGATGAAATGGCTTTCGTTTGAATTTTCGGTCCCCCTGGCCATGCTTTTCCTGATAATTGTGATTGTGCCACCCTTGTTCAGGTCGGGTGTGGTAAGTATCTACGAGTTTGTCGAAAGACGGTACGATGCATCAACCCGAATGATTCTGAGTGTGGTTTTTCAAATTAGCCGATCATTAAGCACAGGGGTAATGGTTTATACCATTGCCATCATCCTTCAGGCCGTACTCGATATCGATTTCATTTATACCATTATCATAATCAGTGTAATAACAATCATTTACTCGTGGCAGGGAGGCATGAAAGCGGTGGTTTGGGGCGACACCATACAAATGATTCTTTTGTTTGCCGGATTGCTTATTTGTTTGGGTTACGGATATTTTATGATGGTAGCGAACGGTGGTTCACTGGCAAATGTTGACCCTGAACGGTTTCGGGTTATCCAAAATAATTTTGGACTTGGCGATGGTGGCGAATACGGATTTTGGCCCATGATAATAGGTGGATTTTTCCTTTACGCATCGTATTACGGCACTGACCAAACACAGGCCCAACGTGTTCTATCGGCTAAAGACGAAAAAACAGCCCGAACCTTATTGTTTGCAAATGGCTTGCTTCGTTTACCCGTAGTTTTGGTTTATTGCACCATGGGGCTTGTTTTGGCAGGTTTCTTAATGGTGACACCCGATTTTATGGATGCGATCAGTGCAACAACACAAAAATATTTTCCAGAAGAGTTTGCAGCTTATGGTGCTAAAGCCGACTTGATGTTACCGGTTTACATCATCAAATATATGCCACACGGAATAATTGGGATAATGATGGTTGCCATTTTGTCGGCAGCCATGTCAACACTTTCTTCCACTATCAACTCATTGTCGGCAGTAACTGTCGAAGACTTTTTTAACCGGGGGAAAGAAAAGCTTACCGATGTTAAATACATGGTGCTTTCAAAGGCTTCCGTTGTTTTTTGGGGTGGTGTTTGTATTGGAAGCGCTTTTCTTTTTGGCGACAGCCAAAGTGCCGTAATAGAAATAATCAATGCAATAGGATCGGTATTTTACGGGCCGGTGCTTGCCACTTTTGTTTTGGCCATTTATTCCAAAAAAGTTAATAAACATGGCATAAAAGCCGGGATTATTATTGCTGTACTTGTCAACTTATTGTTTTCCAATACCATGCAAGGGATTATCGGCTTCGATCCCGGGTTCAATATTTTTTGGATTTGGCTAAACTTCACCGGTTTTGCGATGTGTGTTGTCATTGCATATTTGGTAAGCTTCGTTTTCCCCGACAAGGAGAATAAGGTACTTGAAGTAAATTTCAAACTACGAAAAGAAGATTTCTTGGTTAAAGAAACATACATTTTGGTTGGTTTCTTTTTCGCAATTGTTGTTTTCAGTTACTTCCTGCCTCAAATTTTCGGTTAAAGGATCGCTTTCTGCCACCTCTGGGTTTGGTTGGTGCTTGGTTGCAGGGTGGTAGAAAGCGCCTTTACCGGATAATAATTCAAGTGGAGGATGTTCTTAAAATAATTGTGGATTTCGGATTGCAGATTGCGGATTGCGGATTGCGGATTGCGGATTGCGGAAAATAACCATTAACTCAATAACCAATAACCATTTACGGATTGCGGATAATAACCATTAACTCATTAACTCAATAACCAATAACCATTTGCAGATTGCGGATTTGAAACAAACCATGATTACCAACAAAACCTAATCTTTTCGAGCGGCATCAAAACAAAACATTGGCTGCCAACTCACAGAATTTATTTTTCGGAGATGGATCAAATAAGAGCAAACATAAAATGCCTTTATCCCGACCAGTCTAAATCGGTGATGATAAGTATTGCCGTGCTTTTATCAAAATACCAATCATTGTTCTCTCCCGAAAACCATGGTTTTCAAGTTAACGACATCATTCTGATAACGTATGCCGAGAGCTTTAAAAACGTATCGGAAAGCGGTTTGCAAACCTTAAATAAAGTCTGTAAAAAATACCTTTCCGGTTCAATAAACAGCATCCATATCCTTCCGTTTTATCCTTCTACATCCGACGATGGGTTTTCGGTTACCGATTATAAAAAAGTGAATCCGAAATATGGGAATTGGGATGACATCAGGAAAATAGGTGAATCATTCCACTTAATGTTTGATGCGGTAATTAACCATATTTCCAAATCATCCGGTTGGTTCATCTATTATCTGAATGGGGATACTGAATTCGACGATTTCTTTATCGAAGGGGATCCAAGAAATGCTGAACTTGCAAAAGTAATTCGCCCAAGGACTTCGCCTTTGTTGCATACATACATCCGGAAAGGGGAAGAAATTAATATCTGGACTACTTTTTCGGAAGACCAGGTTGATTTAAACTATTCGAACCCGAAGGTATTTCTTAAAGTTTTGGATGTGCTGTTGTTTTACATATCCAAAGGCGCAAAATTCATCCGTTTGGATGCCATCGCTTTTTTATGGAAAACCATCGGTACCAATTGTTTGCACCTCGATGAAACACATCTTGTAGTACAAACCTACCGGAGAATAATCGAACGTATTGCGCCCCACACAGTCCTGATTACCGAAACCAATGTGCCGCACGCCGAAAACATATCCTATTTCGGAACAGGGTGCAACGAGGCGCACATGGTTTACAATTTTAGCTTGCCTCCACTTCTGGCATACAGCCTCTTGAACGAAAATGTTGAAATCCTGACCCGCTGGGCCAATTCGCTCCGGCTTCCTTCCGGCCAATGTTGCTTTTTCAATTTTACGGCCAGCCACGATGGGATAGGTTTGCGGCCTTTGCAAGGTTTGATAAGTGATGAAGCCATTCGCGAACTGGCAAAAACTGCAATACGAAATGGTGGCTTTGTTTCATCAAAATCAAATGCCGATGGAACAACATCGCCCTACGAAATTAACTGCAATTACTTGGATTTGCTTACCGTTCCAAATGCAGAAAACCAGTTAAGGGCGAAACGGTTTATGCTCACCCAATCGGTTATGCTCTGTATGCCAGGCGTTCCGGGAATTTATTATCATTCGTTGTTTGGTTCGGGAAACGATCGCCAGGGAGCAATCAATTCAGGGATAAACCGTAGGATCAACCGGGAGAAAATTCAGTTTGCCGTTTTGGAAAACGAATTACAAACGTCGGGAAACATTAGGCAACTTGTATTCCAGCAATACACCGATTTACTTCAGTTAAGAAAGCAGGAAGCGGCTTTTCATCCGACAGGCAAAGCCAGATTTACAAACGACGAGGGTGTTTTTGTGATAGAGCGGATTTATGACAATGAAACCATCGTTTGCCTGCACAATTTCTCCGGAAAACAGAAGGACATCAGCAAATACACGGATAACAAACTTTGTTTAACAAATAATAATCCGAACAAAAATATACCCGAACCTTATGGTTTCGAGTGGTTTAAGTAAGATTTAGGAATATTCCACAATTAACATTTACAAGATGAAAAAGAAAACCGCACATATAATTTCGCACACGCATTGGGATAGGGAATGGTATTTAAACAGCAAATACACCAACGAATGGTTGATCCCGTTTTTTGATAACCTGTTTAAAATGTTCGAAAAAGAACCCGATTATATTTTTGTCCTCGACGGGCAAATGGCAATGGTTGAAGACTATTTCGAAGAATTGGATAAACACAATTATAACCTGAATGAGTATAAACGTAAAATCAGGAAATATGTAGGTCAAAACCGGCTTTTCATAGGTCCTTATTACCTTCAACCCGATTGGCAACTTTTAAGTGACGAATCGCTTGTGCGCAACCTCACTTATGGTATTCAAGCAGCTAAAGAACTTGGTGGCGCCATGAAGGTGGGTTGGATGCTGGATAATTTTGGGCAAATCTCGCAAACTTCGCAAATACACACACAGTTCAATCTGGAGGGCTTGTTTGTTTGGCGCGGTGTCGAAATGGATTTGAATAATGTCCGATCTGAATTTCTTTGGAAATCGCCCGATGGAACTTCAATTCCTGCAATATACCTATTGGATAGCTACCGCAATGTAATGCGCCTGGCCGAATACAACGATATTATGAAGGACAGGATTTACGACGAAGTAAAAAAACTGTCGCCCTTTGCAACAACAAGTCATGTTCTGTTAATGAACGGGTACGATCAGGAAATGATCCCCGACGATATTCAGCCGTACATTACAGGAGGCAAAATGGATTCAGAAGATTTGGAGGTAATCCAAAGCAATCCTGTAAAATACATTCACGATGTAATGAGCGAAAATCCACAACTGAACACACTTGAAGGTGCCCTTTACAGTGGCCGTTTCATCTCGGTTTTCCCCGGTGTTATGTCTGCACGAATGTATTTGAAACTTCAAAACGATCAGCAGCAAAAAGCGCTCCAACAGAGGGTTGAACCTTTATCGGCATTGGTTTGGGCATTAGGTGGCGAGTATGAAAAAACACAAATCAGGGAAGCATGGAAAACCCTGTTGAAAAACCATCCACACGACAGTATTTGTGGCGTAAGCATTGATGATGTGCATACCGATATGGAAAACCGCACACGGGTTGTAAACCAGCTTACACAGTCGTTGACAGAACAAAAATTAAAAGAACTCTGTGGCCTGATTGATACATCGAAATGTGCCGATAATGAAGTGAAAGTGGTTTTCAATACATCCATGCAAAACCGTTCGGCAAATGTTGAATTTGAAAGCGGTAATTACTTTGTGAAAGATATTCCGGCCATGGGATATAAAATTGTTGAAAAACAAGATGATTCCATGGATCAAGTAAGGGTTGATGGCCTGAAGTTGTCAAACAACAAAATTACAGTTCAATTTAACGGCAATGGCTCCTTTAACCTCCTGTTGCACGAAAACAACCAATTATTCGAAAACCTTGGAATAATTGAAGATCGCGCTGATACAGGCGACGAGTACAACTATTCGTATCCCGACAAGGATTTGATAATTACGAGCATGGATTGCAAAGCCGAAATGTCGGTTGTTGAACAAAGCAAAACCAAAGCAGTTGTTCGAGTAAAATTGGAATTGGAACTGCCTGAATCGGATGCCGAAGAGCATACGATGCGCAGTGCTACGTTAAGGAAACTGCCCATTGTTAATTATTATACTATCGAAGCAGATTCTGCTATCGTTAAATGCCAGACGTTGCTTCGTAATACCGTTAAGGATCACCTGATGCGTGTATTGTTTAAAACGGGAATCGAAACAAAATACGCCTTTGCAGGCAGCCCATTCGATGTGGTTGAAAGGCCTATCCACATTGACGATTACGATGAATCCGCGATACCTGAAGATGTTAAAAAAGTAATTATCGGCGCAAGGGAAGCCAGGCCAAATACCATCTTTTTAAACCGTGAATTTGTTGACTTAAACGATGGCATTTCAGGATTAGCCGTTTTATCTAAAGGACTTCCTGAATACCAAGTAATTGACAAAGATACAGTTGCACTCACACTTTTCCGTTCAGTTGGTTGGATTGCAAAAGAAATTAACTCACGGATTGGTGATGCAGGGCCAGAAATTTTTACCCCCGATGCACAGTGTTTGCGCGAAATGGAATTCGAATATGCCGTTTATCCTCATTTGAACGATACCACCACGGGGAAAGTTTGCCAAACTGCCAGCCTGTTCAACCAAGAATTAATTGCCGTTACCACCGACAAACACGAAGGGATATTGCCTGCTTCGAACAGTTATTTTTCACTTTCCTATTCACTTGATTCCGTAAAAGTTACTGCCACCAAACGGAGTGAAGACAATAAATCTTTAATAATCCGGGGTTACAATTCGGCTGAAGCAGATACTGAAGTTCGGTTAAATTGTTTTTTTGCTTTAAAACAGGCACATTTAACCAATTTACTTGAAGAGGAAACGGAACAACTCAACATCACCAACCAACAGGCAAAATTCATGGTTGGTCCTAAAAAAATATTCACGGTGAAGCTGGATATTTGCAAAGAGCAAAATACCGTTAATGACACTTGTGGATTAACCTACGAACAAAGCAGGAAGAAAGAATCTTTCGATGGATACGAATATGCAACCTATGTAACTGAAGAAGACATAAACAACGAATTGGATAGGGCCGGGAAACTCAAAGAAAAAATCGAACACCCTATGTTTCGGAGAAGTGCACTTGAGGCTCAATTGTCGGCTATACTAACACAAAACAGAAAGCACGAAAGGCGAATTAGGGAGCTTGGTTATGGCCTGAATGAAGCAAGGGTGCAGCGACGGGTTTACGATTACATAAAACAATTCAAAAACCCCGATAAAGAATAAGTATGATGCTACTGCGAATGGAATTTAACCTTTTAGAGGTCAGAAATCGGAAGACAGAAGTACCTTTGGAAAAGAAAAATCCTACTCTGTACTTCCCACATCCGCCATCCGACTTCCAACTTCCAACATCCGACATACTATAAACACCACTAACCAAGCAATAGAGCCAATTTCCCAAATAATTCTGCCATGAAGTTTGTAATTGCCCCCGATAAATTTAAAGGCTCGCTAACGGGTATTGAATTTTGCGATATTGTCGAAAAGGGGATTCTGGAAATTGCGCCTCATTCCGAAATATACAAACTTCCCCTTGCTGATGGAGGTGACGGAACTGTGGAAGTTCTTAAATACTATCTTGGTGGCGAAATTATACATGTAACGGTACAAAACCCGATTGGAAAACCAACACCTGCAACTTATTTATTCTCAAAAAACAAGCATCTTGCATTTATCGAGATGGCTGAGGCTTCAGGTATAAAGCTCCTCACAAATGAGCAATTAAACCCTCTCGAAACCACAACATTTGGAACAGGCCAGTTATTACTGCATGCCATTGAACTTGGGGCAAAGCATATAATTTTAGGCATTGGCGGAAGCGCAACCAATGATGCGGGCATGGGAACGGCCAGGGCATTGGGATATCAATTTTTTGACGTCAATAACCATGAACTTGAAGGTAGGGGTAAAGACCTATCACAGCTTTACAGAATTGACGCTTCGCAAAAACGTGTTGAACTTGACCGGGTATCATTTGAAATTGCCTGCGACGTAAATAATCCGTTATTTGGAACCGAAGGCGCAGCTTATGTGTATGCACCCCAGAAAGGCGCCGACAGCAAAATAGTTCAGGAATTAGATAAGGGATTGGAGAATTTCAACAATGTGGTTTTAAGGCAATACGGCATCAACCTTCAGGAAATTAAGGGTGCTGGTGCCGCAGGCGGGCTGGGCGCAGGAAGTATTTGCTTCCTGAATGCTACGCTAAAACCGGGTATTGAATTGATAAAGTCAATCGTAGATTTTGACAAAATCATAGAAAATGCGGATTGGATAATTACCGGGGAAGGCAAATTTGACGATCAAACATTTTCGGGAAAAGTGATTAAAGGAATAATAGACTCAATATCAAACCAAAGATTAGCTGTTTTTTGCGGCACCAGCCAACTCTCGGAACATCAAATTAAGCAACATGGTATTGATTACATTGACCAAATGACAAATTATGCTACTGATATAAACGATTCGATTAAAAACTCAAAAACCTATCTGAAAATGTCTGCCCGAAAATTTGCCAGATTGTTGCAGGGAAATTGATTGCCAGAGATCGTTAATGCTTTACAAACCATAAACCTTTAAGCAGCAGTTCATGTAGGTTCCACAACGGGAACCCTAAAATGAACATCCACCGATTAGCGTAGAGTTTTGGAGTAAAAAAGAGGATTTTGGGAGTAGGACCAAGTGTTTAGATGATAAATAGCACAACATCGTTGACACTTTAAATTGTAGCACAACATCGTTGACACTTTTTTAGCAAATCGTTCTTTGACATAATTTTTTCGTATTGTTCTGATAAAAAAATGAACGAATACGAGAAACGAAAAGTAGCTA
>CAJAXK010000151.1 GCA_903946925.1 uncultured Bacteroidales bacterium
AAAATTAATTACATGTTTTAAATAGCCATGTTTTGAACACGTCAATAATAAAAAATGATAGCATAACCAATGAGGCGAACCCTTGCCTTACGCGATGCCTTAAGTTTGCCTAATTGAATTCACATTAAAACAAAAAATGGAATCATATTCCATTTTACACCTAAAAAAAGTAATACATGAAAACAACGTTCCGTTTTTTTATTTTATTGGCCTTATTCTTCGGCTTTTTGTTAACGGGTTGCGAAACTACCGAAACCCCTGCTACTGGCGACGATGCCCGCGATCCTTTTATTGGTTATTGGCAATTCCTCGAAACCGGTGGGTATAAAAGCACAAAAGCACAGAGTTATATCGTGGTCATTTCAAAGGATCCATCCAACAGCACGCAGGTTTTGCTTAAAAACTTCGGTAATCCTGGCACTCAGGATATCAGTGTTATCGGTATTGTTACCACGAGCCAGATTGTTGTCTCGGAGCAAAACATGACTAACGGCTGGGTTGTAGAAGGCACAGGGAAAACCAGCAACCCAACAAAAACGTCTATGACCTGGAACTATTCCATAACCGCAGGTGGTGATAAGCTGTATTATGCGGCAACAGCAACCAAGCAATAAATTTCGGTTTCGGTAAAAATTAAAATCGGCCCATGCTGGTGGAAAGTGTTTTTGCAGCAATAACTGTTGCAAAAGGCTTGTCGTGCAGCATAGCAAGATTGAAGCAAGCAGAAGTCCATCTTAAAGGATGGCAACCTTTTATCGGTCATTGCTTTCCGTTTTGCCGAAATATCCGTTTCATTTTAATTGTGTTATTCTGCTGAATTAGCCGAAAAAGCAATTCGTTTCGTAAGCAGGCTACAGAAGCCTCTTGGCGGCCTATAATCAGTTTTCATTTTGTAAATAATAGATATAGTGGCAATTAAATATTTTTCACATGTTTCCCAAAATGCGAAGCAATATCATTTTCACAATACAATCCACTCTCAAGGGATTAAACCCTTAAAAAGCCAATTAAACCACCAAAACAACTTTATTGTGGAGGTATTTTTGTCATAATAATACATTTTATTTTCATAATAGTACATTCTAAATATCCCGTGTTCATTTATTTTTGTACTGAATAAAAACCACGAAATTTATCACATGTATTTAGTAGGACTTGATATCGGTACTTCTTCAATAAAAGCATCCATTTTGAATGCCGAAAACGGGGAATGTTGTGCCAGCGTGCAATCGCCCAAAACAGAAATGAAAATCTTGGCACCAAAACCAGGTTGGGCCGAACAAGACCCTGAATTATGGTGGGAACATACACAATCAGCTATGGTTGAAGCCATTGCTAAAGCTGGTATAAATCCGAACCACATTAAAGCAATCGGTATTTCGTACCAAATGCATGGTTTGGTTTGTGTTGACAAGGACATGAAAGTGCTCAGGAATTCAATAATCTGGTGCGATAGCCGTGCGGTGGAAATAGGGAATACTGCTTTTGCCGAAATTGGATCCGAAAAGTGCCTTTCACATCTATTAAACTCCCCCGGCAATTTCACGGCATCAAAACTTAAATGGGTAAAAGAGAATGAGCCTGATGTATTCAAGCAAATACATAAAATAATGCTCCCCGGCGATTTCATCGCTGCAAAACTAACCGGAAAGATAAATACTACCGAATCTGGGTTGTCAGAAGGGGTTTTCTGGGATTTTGAAAAGCAGGAACCGGCCGATTTCTTGCTTAAGTATTACGGTTTCGAAAAAAAAATCCTCCCTGAAACTACTCCTACTTTCGGGATTCAGGGTTTGGTAACGGCTGAGGCTGCCGCCCTAACCGGCTTAACAATAGGGACTCCGGTGTGTTACCGCGCCGGCGATCAGCCAAACAATGCTTTTTCGCTCAAAGTGCTAAACCCTGGCGAAATAGCCGCAACGGCAGGTACATCAGGTGTTGTGTATGGAGTAAGTAACAAAGTAAAATCCGACCCGAAATCAAGGGTCAATACTTTTGTGCATGTAAATGGTTCGCATAACGAAATCCGCAATGGAATTCTTCTTTGTGTTAATGGAACTGGCATACTCAACTCCTGGATAAAAAGAATGATGTCGGAGGAAATCACATATCAGCAAATGAACGAATTGGCTGCAACTGTAAATCCGGGGTCCGAGGGGTTGATTATTTTGCCTTTTGGCAACGGTGCCGAACGGGTGCTCGAAAATGCTGAAACTGGTTGCAGCATCCACAACCTGAATTTCAATATTCATGGCAAAGCGCATTTGTTCAGGGCAGCGCAAGAAGGCATTGCTTTCTCGTTATTCTATGGCATACAAATCATGCAAAAAATGGGGGTTGAAGTTAAAATCATTAGGGCCGGGAAAGCCAATATGTTCCTTAGCCCGGTTTTTTGCCAAACTTTAGCCGATATTTCAGGGGCAACAATCGAACTTTATAATACCGATGGCGCTCAGGGAGCTGCGCGTGGGGCAGGTATTGGCGTCGGAATTTATACCGATTTTGAAACCGCATTCAACGGATTGCACCTACTTGAACAAATAGCCCCTTGTGAGGCTAACCAAACACTCTTAAAAAAAGCTTACGCAAATTGGGAAACAGAGCTTGTTAATAAAGAGAAATAGGGAAATAGGAAATAGGGAAATAGTAAACTGGGAAATAGGGGAATTGGGGAATTGGAAATAAGAAATAGGGAAATAAAGATTAGCGAAATAGTGAATAGACCAACACGAAAATTGGCGCGCTAATTGGAACTAACTCGGCGTAAAAGAATGTGCAACTGGCCTTTTTGAAACAGCAAGCTTATCAGTCCATAATTTTTTTGTTAGATAAAGATGAAAAGATACGGCATTAAAGATTAGGGTGTTGGTTTATTTTTGCCAGAATTTACAGGGTTTAGGCACCCCTCTCATTTTTTCAAGGAGAGGGGGCGGGGGTGAGGTTTTTGAGGAGAAAAGCTTTCCAAATCTAATACAGGCAAATCTGAATTGACTTAAAGTAAAATAAGCTTAAAAGAACTTTTGTAATGGATAATATATCAGTAGTTTATTTTAAGTGAGATGAAAGGGAAAAAGGAAATAGTGAAATATAAAATAGTGAAATAGAGAATAGAAAATAGGAAAAAGAAAGTTCAATCCTGTTTTGGTTAAAACACAAATGCCGAAGTAATTCCCACCCTTATCCTTTGAACATCAAACCAAAAAAACATTAAATAGAGTCTGTCTATAGAGTCGGGTTTTAAATTTATTTACGATGTACGAGTTACGATTGACGAATATAACTCGCTGAAAATAAATCGTAAACCGCAATTCGTAAATTTTGAATTAAACAAAGTCAATAAACAAAATCTAAATAACTCAATAACAAATTCCACATGAACACAACAATCGGTAATCAAGAATTTTTCCCAACGGTAGGAAAGATTAAATTTGAGGGCGTTGAATCCCGTAACCCTTTAGCTTTTAGGTACTATGATGAAAACAGGATGATAGGTGGCAAATCCATGAAGGAGTATTTTCGGTTTGCTATGGCATACTGGCACACCTTGTGCGGAGTTGGTGGCGATCCTTTTGGCCCTGGTACAAAAGTATTCCCGTGGGAAAAATCTTCCGACCAGATGCAACGCAACCGCGACAGGATGGATGCTGCTTTTGAGTTTATGTCCAAAATTGGGATTCCTTTCTGGTGTTTCCACGATACAGATATTGCTGGCGATGGGAGTGTGCAACAAATTGAAAATGAGCTTGCACAAATGGTAGCTTATGCCAAGCAAAAACAGGCAGCTTCAGGCATAAAATTGCTATGGGGAACAGCCAACGTATTCTCAAATCCAAGGTACATGAACGGTGCCTCAACAAACCCCGATTTTCTTGCTGTTGCCCATGCCGGGGCACAGGTGAAAAATGCCATTGATGCCACTATTGCACTGGGTGGCGATAATTATGTGTTCTGGGGTGGCCGCGAAGGTTATTTGTCGCTGCTTAATACCAACACAAAACGTGAGAAAGAACACCTTGCACAATTCCTTACAATGGCCCGCGATTATGCCCGTGGCAAAGGGTTTATCGGAACTTTCCTCATTGAGCCAAAGCCAATGGAACCAACCAAACATCAGTATGATTTTGATACTGAAACCGTTATTGGATTCCTGCGCCATTTCGGCCTCGACCATGATTTTAAACTCAACATCGAAGTAAACCATGCCACATTAGCCGGCCATACATTTGAACATGAGCTGCAAATGGCTGCCGATGCCGGTTTGCTCGGTAGCATCGATGCCAACCGTGGCGATAGCCAAAATGGCTGGGATACCGACCAATTCCCAATCAATATTTATGAAACCGTCGAATCCATGCTTGTAATTCTTCAGGCTGGAGGGTTTACAACCGGCGGTATCAATTTTGATGCAAAAACCAGGCGTAATTCAACCGATCTGGAGGATATCTTCATTGCCCATATTGCGGCCATGGATACTTTTGCCAGAGCTGCTATTATAGCTGAAAAGATTTTAAAAGAATCGGATTTTCTTAAACTTAGGCAACACCGGTATAGCTCCTTTGATTCGGGTAAAGGGAAAGAATTTGAGGATGGAAAGTTGAAGCTTGAGGATCTCCGCGCCTTTGCCCATCTGCAAGGTGAACCTAACCTAACAAGCGGTAAGCAGGAAATGTACGAGCAACTCATAAATATGTACATCTAAAACCAATACTATGTCTTTCGTAGATTTGTCAACAGGGCCGTCATCCCTCAATACGGGAAAAGGGAACCCAACTTATATAATGATGCTTACACTGGTTGCAACCTTGGGTGGGCTGCTTTTCGGGTACGATACCGCTGTTGTTAACGGCGCGGAAAAATCGCTGGTTGAATTTTACATCTCCAAAGCATTAAGTCCCGAAAATTACGCTTATGCATATTTGCTGATAAGCCAGTATAAAATATTGGTTGCAGTGGTTCTGTATCTGGTGGGTATAATTATTTCTGCACAGATAGTCAGGCTTTTGGGTGCAAAAAAAGGAGGGATTATCAGTGGTGTAATAGTACTTGTTTTAACAATTTATGTTGTTCAGTATCTTTTACAGGTTATTCCCGGATCAACTGATACCGAAGCATTGAAAAGCATTGCCGACTCAGCCAAAGGATTCGTTATTTCGAGTGCTTTAATTGGCTGCATAATAGGTGGTGCTTCAGCCGGTTTTGTTTCAAAATCTATCGGAAGGAAAAAAGGGCTTGTAATTTCAGCCGTTGCGTTCACAATTTCCGCTGTTGGTGCATGGAAACCCGAAGCTTTCAATTTTTTCGGTACCCTCGATGTGTATTCATTTGTTATATACCGCATTATCGGCGGTATCGGGGTAGGCCTGGCCTCCATGTTGTCGCCCATGTATATTGCCGAAATTGCCCCTGCCAATGTGCGCGGGAAGTTGGTTTCGTGGAATCAGTTTGCCATAATTTTCGGGATGCTGGTAATTTATTTTGTTAACTACTTTATTGCAAAAAGCGGAAACGAGGATTGGCTTGTAAACGAAGGCTGGAGATGGATGTTTTTCTCAGGTGTAATCCCTGCGGCTTTATTCCTCATACTTCTCTTTTTCGTTCCCGAAACCCCTCGGTTCCTGGTAATGAAAGGCAGGGACAACGAAGCACTAACTGTACTTAAAAAAATTTCCGGTACGGATACCGCCGATGCCACCCTTAGCGAAATTAAAAACACCTTGCACGAAAAAAGTGCCCCTTGGCTTTCGTATGGGTTTTTTGTAATCTTTATCGGTATCATGTTGTCTGTGTTCCAGCAATTTGTGGGTATTAATGTGGTGTTGTACTATGCAGGCAATATATTCCGCAACATGGGTTCAAGTACCGATACTTCGCTTTTGCAAACTATCATTATTGGATCAATAAACCTTTTGTTTACAGTGTTGGCAATTTACACTGTCGATCGTTTTGGACGTAAGCCGTTGATGATTATCGGTGCTTTGATAATGGCAGTGAGTATGTTCTGTTTGGGCTTCTCTTTCTCCATGCATCGCGAAGGCATTTCGGCACTCATTTTTATGCTCTTGTACACAGCAGGTTTTGCTATGAGTTGGGGACCCGTAACATGGGTTTTACTCTCCGAAATATTTCCGAACAGTGTTCGCGGCGCAATGTCTATTGCCGTTGCTGCTCAATGGATTGCCAACCTTATTATTTCGTGGACCTTCCCAATGATGAACGATAACACATGGCTTACCGAAAAATTCAACCATGGGTTTTCCTATTGGATTTATGGACTGATGGGGCTTCTTGCAGCATGGTTTGTCTGGAAACTGGTTCCTGAAACAAAAGGGAAATCCCTTGAGGAAATTGAGAAACTTTGGAAGAAAGAATAGGTTTATCCTTTTACGGGATTACTGAAAAACTATTTTGAGTTTGTCCCTAAAGCCTGGTTTTATTGGTATTTACGATGTACGGGTTGCGATTGGCGATTATAATCCGCTGAAAATAACCCGTACATTGTACACTTCGACAGGCTTAGTGTAAAAATTGTAATTCGTAAATTATTATTCTTGTAACAATTCACCCTAAAGCCGAAAACCGTAAAACATACCAATATAATTGATTTATGCTGTTAGAACTTTAGGCTGTGAGTATCTAATCCGGGAGTCCACTCCTAAAAGTCTTTTTTCGCCACAATGGCACAAAGTCATGAAGTTTACTCATAATTGCTTATTCTTTAGGTGTTCGTGATATCGCTTTGCTAAGTTCGCAAAGTATATAGTGTAGATTAGCAATACTCTGTGTGCCTCTGTGTTCTCAGTGTCTCCGTGGTTTTCTTTTTTTTAGGGTTGTCGGAGTGGAATCGATTTTCAATAATAAAATAAGTCAAAGGTCAAAAAGCAAAAGTCAAAGTTTATAGCTAATCAACAGTTTACAAAAAAAAAACAGGAAAGAGAGTTTTGACGGCGATTGCTCATACTTTTAATTGAATTCATTCATTCTATAGCTTCACTTTAACTTTTACCCTTTTACCTTTGCGCTTTGACTTATTACCATTTTTGGTTCTGGCTTGTCTATGTTAAGTATTTAACTCATTCCAGCTTTTACCGAAAATAGCTTCATACCTTATTTCAAGAAGAAAAAAGTACGACAAGTAGTATCGGATAAAGTTATTTGGGTAAATTCCGAAATATATCAGTTTTAAACCTTGGAAGGTAAATGTGTCGTATTTCGATACTTTTTGGTTTTACAGGTTTTTATGTATAACAGATTGTATAATTGGGCCAAAAAAGAAGAACCAGATTAATTTAATTCGCCAAATAATAGTACTTTTCCGCCAAAATTCGAAATACCTATGTCAACCAAAGCCTTGGGATTAAATTACTTCAAAGATGATAAGTGCCCGGTAATCCTTTATAGGGTTGATCACCGGCATGAGATTACCCATGAACACGATCTCACCGAAGTGGAACACCATCACGATTTTATCGAAATTGTAATAATTTTGGATGGACAAGGGATTCAGGTTGTTGGTGCAAATGAGTATGCCGTTGCCGCTGGCGATGTATTTGTTTTACAGGGCCACCAGAGCCATTATTTTAAAGATGCCAGAAAAATTGATATCGTTAACGTAATGTTCGAGGGAAGCCGAAAAGCCAACCTTATTCCTGATAAAATAAAACAACTCGATGGTTACAGTGCTTTGTTTATCATCGAACCCAACTACAGGGACAGGGACCATTTTAAAAACAGGTTGAAGTTGAACCGGGAAGAGTTGATTAAACTGGAATCGCTCCTTAATGGAATGTTCGAAGAACTTCAGAATAAAGAAGAAGGTTACGATATGATTTTGCGCAACCGTTTTCAGGAACTTGTTGTCATGCTTTGTCGCCATTACAATAAAATCGGGTCAACAGAAGTACGTTCGATGGTGAGGATTGGAAAGGTTATTGAGTTTCTTGAGAATAATCTCGACAGAAAAATCTACATTACCGAAATGGCAGACATTGCCTATATGTCGGTCAGGAATTTTCAACGCACCTTTCAACGCGCTTTAGGGCTTTCCCCAATTAATTACCTTATACAGGTAAGGCTGCAAAAAGCAAGAAAACTGTTGCGGGAAACCGGACTTGAGATAGCTGAAATTTCTTCGCTTACAGGTTTTACTGATGTAAGCCATTTTAACAAATGCTTTAAAAATTATATAAAAATTACCCCTTATAAATATAGGTCTCATTACATCCATGAAACAAATCCGGTGCTTGGCTCAACCCTTGCGCAACCTGAATAATGACAAAATACGTGCAAAGCAGTAAATTGCTTTTAATGTTTTTGCTTTTCACCTTTTACCTTAGAGGTTCCTTATATATCTGGATAGGGTTTACTACGATTGCATCGCGATTGAATATTGGTTAACCCGCTTGGTTTAAAATATGCAAGCTGCCTAAAGGATAAACTCATAACACCTAACCTGTTTAAAGTAAATTTATTAACCTAATAAAATAAGCCTGGTTAAAGTTGCATTAATTGCGACCTTTAACCAGGCTAAACCGAACCTCAACCAAAATATTGCAACCAACCAAATTGCAATGAAAGTGGCAAAAGTACATCAGGATAGCACCTCCCGACATGTATTATTATGAAATTATGCTGTACTATTACGCCAATTATTTGATATTGCTGCGTACAAGTCCTTTTCGCCGGCAACACATGCTTATATAAAACCTTGGATGGTCGGAATCCATTCCGAAAACAATCCATTTAGTGAGTCCACTCCGAAAAGTCTTTTTTGCCACTACGGCACTAGATCTCTAAGTTTACTCACAATTGCTTGTTTTAAAGGAGTTCGTGATATCGCTTCGCTAAGTTCACAAAGTTTATAGTGTTGATTAACAATACTCTGTGTACCTCTGTGCTCTCTGTACCTCCGTGGTTTTCTTTTTTTTAGGGTTTTTGGAGTGGATTCATTTAGTAAATTTACATGAATCCTTCATAGCTGCGAAATGCAATATTCCGTTTTGCCGGATGAATTATTCTACTTCAATGTTCGTAACGCTTTTCTTAAACCCTTCGGAGTTTGCACTTATTTCGAGGGTTCCTTTTTTAAAACCAGAACTTACTATTACCATTGCTTTGCCGTAAAACAGATTGATGCTTTCGGCCTGAAATGGTTCCATCGATTGCGGGTTTCCATTATCTACACCTGCAATTTTACCTGATCCTTTTACTGAAATTTGTATTTTATTGTCGGCCAAAGGGCATAAATTGCCGTCCTTATCAAAGGCTTCAATCGTTATGTACGACAAGTCCATGCCTCCGGAAGTTATACTCTTTCTATCGGGCGTCAGCCGTAATTCAACAGCGTCGCTGGCAGTTTTCATTATCGCTTCACCAATTACCACACCTTCCTTATAGGCAATAGCTTTTAATTCGCCAGGTTGATACACAACATCGTTCCACATAAGCCGGAAACGTTCAGTGGAGCTGGCAGAATTTGGGTTCTTGGACTTTTTTCCAAGTGATTTTCCATTCAAGAAAAGCTCGGCACAATCGCCATTGGTGTACACGAAAACCGGTATTTGCTGGCCTTCTTTTCCACTCCAGTTCCAGTGTGGTAAAATGTGAACAGTAGTTTCATCAGGTTTCCAATAGCTTTTGTAAAGATAAAAGCGGTCTTTTGGTATTCCGCATAAATCTACAATCCCGAAATAGGAACTTCGCGAAGCTTCTTTATCTGTCATCCCCATTTTTTTAACAGCTTCGTTTGTATAAGGGGTTGGTTCACCAAGATAGTCGAAGCCTGTCCATACAAACTCGCCGGCCACAAATTCATCCTCTTGCTGCCACAAGAAATCATCATCGCCAATTTCGGCCCATTCCGGGGCATTCAAATCGTAAGAACTAACCTGGAGCGATTTTGTAAAATCGTCTTTTTTAGCAGGGAAAGGAAGTTCGTAAAATCCCCTTGTGCTTACAGTAGAAGCTGATTCGCTGATAATTACCGATTTATCCGCATCTAATTTTCTGGCTAATGTGTACCTTCGGCCATAGTTCCAGCTATGTACGTCGTACAAATCGAAATGCCGTAAGGATGCACTTTTCTGGTCGTCGCAAACCATGGTTACCGGCCGGGTGGCATCGTATTTTCGCACATAGTTTATCATAGTTTGTAGGCGGGCAAACCCATTATTCAAATTGTTTTGTACATCGCCCATTTCGTTGCCCACGCCCCAAATAAAAACCGAAGGATGGTTCCGGCCCATTAAAACAAAGTTTTTAATGTTCCGCGCCGAAAAATCTTCAAAATCGGTATCGTCGGTAATACCTGCTTTGCCATCATATTTATCAAACGCTTCGTTAAAAACAAGTATGCCCATTCTGTCGCACAAATCAAGCAGCTCTGGGGCACACATATTGTGGCTTGTACGCACCGCGTTGCAACCCATCGACTTCATGATTTCGAGCTGGCGTTCCATTGCCCTCGGATAAAATGCGCTCCCCAAAGCACCATGATCGTGATGCAGGCAAACGCCTTTAAGTTGTAAGCGCTTGTCGTTGAGGTAAAAACCATTATTAGCCGTAAACCGTATGGTGCGGATTCCGAATGTGGTAGTTTTTGAATCCGTTAGTTCGCTGTTTTTATAAATATTGGTCTTAACTTGATAAAGAGCAGGGCTTTCAACATCCCAGCGTTGGGGATTGGTTAAGGTCAAGGTAATTTCCACATCCTGGCTTTTGCCCGCTTTGATACTGCTGACAACCGATTTTTTTGAAATTTCAACCCCTTTCGGGTTAAGTATAACTTGTTCAACTACTACTTTGTCTTCATTTACTTGAGATTCGTTTTGCAGGGTGGTCATAATGCGAACTTCGGCATAATTTGGTTTAACCACAGGAGTGGTAATAAATGTCCCCCAAATACTGGTATGAACTGGGTTTGTTACAATCATTTGAACCTTACGGTAAATGCCGGCTCCCGGATACCATCGGCTGTCGTGCATGCGGGTGTCGGCATGAACGGCGATTGAATTCTTGGCCCCGATTTGTAAAAGAGAGGTGATATTAAGGTAAAACGGGCTGTAGCCATAATCCCACTTCCCTGCCAATTTCCCATTTACATACACTTCAGGGAAAGCCATCACTCCATCAAAAAGCAAATATACTTGCTTGCCGGAATAACTTGCCGGGATTTCCAGATATTTCCGGTACCAGCCTTCGCCTTTCCAGGGGAGTTTTCCTGTGTTTCCATCACCATTTACTAAAACAGGGCCTTCGATGGCCCAATCGTGAGGGATTGTAACCTCTCTCCATTTGGTATCATCGAAATCCTTCTGAAATGCATCTTTGGTGGAACCTTTCATAAATTTCCAGCCGGTTTGAAGTGTAACAACATCCTGTGCCATGCCGAAATTGCAGATCGCAAAAACAAGGGCAATAAATGCAAATTTTAACTTATTCGCCTGATTCATAATATTTTTGTTTAATTGTAAATCTATTATGTTCTTATTTGTTCTTGACAAAATTAGTTGTTATTAGTTTTGTGAAAAAGTTTTTTCTCAATTGATACTGGTGCATCTTCGTAATTACAGACTATTTATTTGAGCGAGTAGGTTTTCTGATGCTTATACATATTCAATTCATTCACAATTCTTTCTGAATTTCACCATTCCCAACCGATTCTTCACCATTTAACAAACCAGTTCAACTTAAATAAACTGGGTAGAACTTAGTACAATCGGGGACAATTCGGGGACAAAAAGAAAAAACCACCCATACATCATAATGATTTACAGGTGGTTATAATGTTAAAGTGGTCTCCCCGACAGGATTCGAACCTGTGACCCATTGATTAAGAGTCAATTGCTCTACCAGCTGAGCTACGGAGAGTTTTGAGGGTGCAAAAGTAACATTTTTTCGTTTTTGTTGATAAAAAATAATTCTTTTATCCTAATCCTCCATAGAGTGAACCTTAAGAGTGGACAATTTGTTAATTTTGGGAAATGGATTCATCAGCCAATAAACCATATAAATCAGCACTTAAAGTGAACGAAGGTATTGAGCAACCGCCTACTTTAAATGTAAATGCTGCTCAACACTTTAGTAAACCTGGCCGCAAAATGCTTCAGCCTCAGCAATATGTTGACGGAATAATTAGCGGCAACCGCACAGTTCTGAGCCAGGCCATCACTTTAATCGAAAGTTCACTCCCTTTACACCAGGAAATCGCACAGGCTATTATTAGCCTGTGTTTGCTTCATTCCGGGAATTCGGTAAGGATTGGAATAACAGGGGTTCCCGGTGTTGGGAAGAGTACGTTTATCGAGGCTTTTGGTAAACATCTTACAATGCAAGGACGCAAAATTGCTGTTTTAGCCATTGACCCAAGCAGTTCCCGATCGAGAGGAAGCATTTTAGGCGACAAAACCCGGATGGAGGAACTTTCGGTTGATAAAAACGCATTCATAAGGCCTTCGCCATCAGCAGGCTCCTTGGGAGGTGTGGCCCGAAAAACACGCGAAACCATTATCCTTTGCGAAGCCGCAGGGTTTGATACTATTTTGGTCGAAACCGTAGGTGTTGGCCAAAGCGAAATTGCAGTCCATTCTATGGTTGATTTTTTCCTCCTGCTAATGCTTGGCGGTGCCGGCGATGAACTTCAAGGTATAAAGCGAGGAATAATGGAAATGGCTGATGCCGTGGTTATCAACAAAGCTGATGGCGACAATTTGAACCGTGTTAATATTGCTATGGCCGAACTCCGCAGTGCATTGCATTATTTCCCACCAACCAACTCAGGCTGGCATCCGGTTTGCGAAGCTTGCTCATCGGTTACCAAGTTTGGCATTGAGCGTGTTGACGAATTGATTAATCAATACATCACATTTACTAAAAGCAACGGGTATTTTGCCAAACGCAGGCTTGAACAGTCTAAACACATAATGATGAGTGTAGTCGATCAGGCACTGCACGATCATTTTTATAATCAATCTGATATTAAAAAACTGATTACTAAAGTGGAAGCTGACTTAAAACAGGAAAAAATTAGTGCTTACGTTGCCGCACAGGTTCTAATTGAAAAATATTTTGAGAATGTGATAATGCGGTAATGTGTTAATGTGTTAATGCGATAATGTGTTAATGCGATAATGTGATAATGCGGTAATGTGTTAATGCGATAATGTGTTGATGTGATAATTCAATAATGTAGTAATGCGATAATGTGGTATTGCCGCAATGTGTTAGTATAATTCGTTATATTGTTTCCATACAGCCTGTTAGATAATTAGTATCTTGCTAATTATCACATTAGCAAATTAACCAATTAACACAATAACCAATTTGCTTATTAATAAGTTAGCGAAATTTATAGTGGGAATTCTCTAAAGCGGTTTCTCTCCGGTTAATTCGCCAACAATTTTCCGTTTTTTTCTTCCTTTATCTGGCCAAATAAGTGATGCGGCTATGCTTGTTCCCAAAATACCTACAATAACAAGCAATGAGTGGATTGTTGTGAAACCCCATTCAGATAATTGTACGTGCAGGAGCATTTTAAACCCAATAAACGAAAGCAGGAAAGCAAGCCCATGTTTCAGGAACCTGAACATGCCAATTACATGTGCCACAACGAAAAACAGCGAACGTAAACCCATGATGGCGAATATATTGGAGAAAAATACAATGTAAGGGTCCTGTGTTATTGAAAAGATAGCGGGAACTGAATCAACAGCAAAAATCACATCGGTAAACTCAATCACAAGTAATACCAGGAACAGGGGCGTGAAATACAAGCGGTTGTTATCGTGCTTGTTGCGAAACCAAAAATGCTGACGGAAATAGGTTGGATGCACCGGGAAAAATTTGGAAAAGAATTTTACAACTGGATGGTGTGCCGGATCAA
The DNA here is from genome assembly GCA_903946925.1 of uncultured Bacteroidales bacterium. GTDB lineage: Bacteria > Bacteroidota > Bacteroidia > Bacteroidales > UBA4417 > UBA4417. Next base: position 13,877 of record CAJAXK010000151.1, read on the forward strand.
CTTTATCCTCCTTGTTCCTTTCGAGAAACATTTTAATTCCAGTAAAAACCAAAAATGCTCCAAAAATGTACAAAATCCAATCGAAGCGTTGTATTAAAGCAGCACTCAGGAAAATAAAAACAAAGCGCATTATAACTGCCCCGATAATGCCCCACATCAGTACCCGTTTATAATACATTTTTTGCACCCCAAACGACATGAATACAAGAATCATCACAAAAACATTATCTACCGAAAGCATATACTCTATAAGGTAACCTGTAATATACTCAAGCGATAAGTTTTTCCTGTATATTTGAATGGCTTCCGCCGTATCGGTTATACCTTTTATATTGTATGTATGCTTGTACATATCAATGCGGGTTTGAACATCTTCAATCGTTTCTACGCCATGTAGGCGGTCTCCGAAAAAGAATAGCAGGAAATAAAAACCAATGGCAAAACCAACCCATATTAAAGTCCATATTAAAGCTTCGCGAAACTTTACCTCGTGGCTTTTTTTGTCAAAAATGCCCAAATCGAGTGCAAGTATAGCTGCAATAAAAACCAGGAAACCGCTAAAGATGAGATGCTCTGATGTAATCATAAAATCGAGTTGAATGAATCTGTTTTCCGAAAAGGTTCAAAAATACGCAATTCAAATGAAATGGGATTAAATATTTTGTTTCTAAAACTTTAAAGTTGCTACTTTTGCCGCAATTTTCACAACCGAAACCATGAAAAATCCGTTCGCAAACAGCCTTACCGAGATGAACCCAAGCTCATTGGTACAATACCTTAACAAGCCGAGCGATGAGTTCACAAAAGCTGATCTGATCAGGTATATCGACGACCACAATATTTCGATGATCAATTTCAGATATACCGGCGGTGATGGCCGTTTGAAAACCCTGAACTTTGTAATCAACAGCCGCGAACATCTCGACAATATACTTTCAACAGGCGAACGTGTTGATGGGTCGAGCCTTTTCCCGTTTATTGGTGCAAGTTCCAGCGATTTGTATGTGTTGCCCCGTTACAAAACGGCTTTTGTAAACCCGTTTTCTGCAATTCCAACCCTCGATATACTTTGTTCCTACTACGATAAAGATGGCAACCCACTCGAGAGTTCGCCGGAATATATCCTACGCAAAGCTCACAAAGCATTAAAAGAGCAAACCGGGCTTTCATTCGAGGTGATGGGTGAGTTGGAATATTATGTCATCAGTGAAGAAAACAAGCTTTTTCAGGCTGCCGACCAAAAAGGGTATCATGAATCTTTTCCGTTTGCAAAATGGGAGGCATTGCGGGCAGAAGCCATGTTTGCCATTGCACAAACCGGAGGGAAAATCAAATATGGGCATTCGGAGGTAGGGAATTTTAAGTTTGACGGAAAAGAATACGAGCAGAACGAAATCGAGTTCCTACCCGTCACCCTCGAAGATGCCGCCGACCAATTGGTAATTGCTAAATGGATACTTCGCACACTTGCGTATAAATACGGTGTTTCAATAACTTTTGCACCAAAAATTACTGTAGGGAAAGCCGGCAGTGGTATGCATATCCATACGCGGTTAATGAAAAACGGCGAGAATGCCATGGTCGAAAATGGCAAACTTAGCGATACTGCACGAAAAGCAATTGCAGGATATTTAGACCTTGCCCCATCGCTAACTGCTTTTGGGAATACAAATCCCACATCCTATTTCAGGCTTGTACCCCATCAGGAAGCTCCTACCAATATATGCTGGGGCGATCGAAACCGTTCGGTGCTGGTTCGTGTTCCATTAGGTTGGTCGGGCACCAATAATATGATTTTTCATGCAAATCCACAGGAACCTATTGAACCGAAAGATTTTACTAATAAACAAACGGTCGAGTTCCGTTGCCCTGATGGATCTGCTGATGTTTACCTGTTGCTTGCCGGGCTTACCGTTGCAGCCCGCCATGGTATTGAAATGGAGAACGCTCTTGAATATGCAAAAAACACCTACGTTGACGTAAATATCTTCGACGACGAGCATAAAGAGAAAAGTGCACAGCTCGGCCAATTGCCAATTTCTTGCTTCGATTCGGCCGACAGGCTTCTTGAGCAAAGCGCAATTTACAGAAAATACAATGTTTTCCCTCAATCGGTAATTGATGGCTTTGCTGCCAAACTAAAAAAGTACAACGATAAAAACCTCCGTGAAGAACTCGAAAATAATAAGGAAAAATTGATAGAGGTTGTGGAACAATATTTCCATTGTGGATAATTATTTCCTTAGTCATTAATTTGCTCAACTTGCTTGATGCATAGCTTATAATCCCTAACCTGGATAAGCCAGAACCAAAAGGCTAAATATTATTTTAAGGGGAGTTATATAATTTAACTCATTGTTAATCATATAAATATAACTATATTTGAGGTTAAATTATTTGAGCAATAAAACAACAGATATACAAATCGAACTGTAAAAAGGGATTGTTTGACGAGAAGGAATCCATCCAAAAATTGACCAACATAGGAAATCCTTTGGATAAGATAATAGATGTGGTTGATATTGAGATGTTTAGGTTTATTTTGGAGTCGAAGTTGCTGAACATGAACAAAAAGAACAATGCTGGGGCTAAGCCCTAAGCCCGTCAGAAAATATTGATAAACAAATTCAGGAATACCAACACAACCACAGCCCAAGCAGCCAAAACTCTTGAAGAATTGAGGGTTTCACGCCGCTTGATGTTCAACAAATTCCTTATGCGTAATATTATTGTTGAGGTAAACGGCAAATACTACCTCAATGAGCAGAACCTGATTGATTTTAGAGCCAAAAAATCGAAAATTTTAATCCCTTTTATTATACTTATACTGATTCTCAACATATTTTTGAGCATGTATTTTTCAAAATAGGCTTACGCAATAGCAGTCAAAAATTGCAAAATTTTGTCAAATTTTTCCGGAACTAAATCCTCCAAATTTCCCCTTTAATATTTATTACTTTTCCTCGCAAAACATCTAAAAAATTCTATATTTGTGGCTGTCATATCTTTCTAAAATCATGCAAACAGAAATCTATAAACCCAAGAACCACATACGTATTGTAACCGCTGCTGCTTTGTTCGACGGACACGATGCCGCTATAAATATCATGCGCCGGATATTGCAAAGCACAGGTGTTGAAGTTATCCATCTCGGTCACGACCGGCAGGTTCAGGAAATTGTAGATTGTGCCATACAGGAAGATGTGCAGGCCATTGCCATTACTTCGTACCAGGGTGGGCATATGGAATATTTCAAATATATGTTCGACTTGCTGAAAGAGCAGGGTTGCAGCCATATTAAAATTTTTGGCGGCGGTGGCGGCGTCATACTTCCAAAGGAAATTGAAGAACTCCAGAATTACGGGATTACACGCATCTATTCGCCCGATGATGGCCGTCACCTTGGCTTGCAGGGAATGATAAACGATGTGGTTGAACAGTCGGATTTCCCAACTGGCAAAAACCTTAAAGTTACCAAAGAACAGATAAAGAATCGCGATTACCACGCTATTGCCCAACTTATTTCGGCAGCCGAAAACCATCATACTGAAGTCAAAAACCTACTTTCGGAACTTAAGGAAAGCTGTGCCCAACGCACAACCCCGGTTTTGGGGATTACAGGTACAGGTGGTGCCGGAAAATCGTCGCTTGTTGATGAATTAGTAAGGCGTTTCCTGGCCGATTTCCCCGAAAAAACCCTTGCAATTATTTCGGTTGACCCATCAAAACGCAAAACCGGCGGTGCATTGCTTGGCGATCGAATCCGCATGAATGCCATAAACACACCAAGGGTTTATATGCGTTCGCTGGCAACCCGTCAAGCTAATCTGGCTCTGTCTCGTCATATTGCCGAAGCACTTTGCATCGTTAAAAATGCAGGTTTTGATCTAATAATCCTCGAAACATCGGGCATTGGCCAATCCGATACCGAAATTGTTGATTTTGGAGATGTAAGCATGTATGTGATGACTCCGGAATATGGCGCGGCCACACAACTCGAAAAAATCGACATGCTTGATTTTGCTGACCTCATTGCACTTAACAAATCGGATAAGCGTGGCGCACAGGATGCTTTGCGCGATGTACGCAAGCAGTTTGCACGCAACCGTATGTTATTCACAACTGATCCTGAACAACTTCCTGTATTTGCCACCATGGCATCGCAGTTTAACGATCATGGCGTAAACATGCTTTACCGCGAGTTGATCAACATACTGAATACCAAATCAAAATCGCATTTCGATTCACATTTTGTTGTAACCGACGACATGGAACAAATTGCCGGGATTATTCCTCCTCGCCGTGTTCGTTACCTCAGTGAAATTTCCGATACGGTGCGCAATTACAATAAGTGGTCAACCGAACAAGCTTCAGTAGCCACTCGCCTTTATGGGCTTCATATTGCAATTGAAGAACTTAACAACAACAATCAGCCACTCTCTGCTTCTCTTACCAGTGAGTTAAAGAAACTTTATAAAGAAACCCAGAAATACCTCGCCCCCGATTCGCAACACCTGCTCGACACCTGGCAACACAGGTTGAAAGAACTAAAGAAAAATACATATACGTATCAGGTGCGGAACAAGGCAGTCAAAGTGCAAACATACACGGAGTCCATGTCACACCTCCGTATCCCAAAAATTTCAATGCCTAAATACAACGACTGGGGCGATATATTACAATGGTGCCTCCGTGAAAATGTGCCCGGCGAATTTCCTTATGCAGCAGGATTGTATCCATTTAAGCGCGAAAACGAGGATCCAACCCGCATGTTTGCTGGCGAAGGTGGGCCTGAGCGCACCAACAAGCGCTTCCACTATGTATCGTTGGGTATGCCTGCCAAACGGCTTTCTACCGCTTTCGATTCGGTAACACTCTATGGCGCTGACCCTGGATTACGGCCCGATATTTATGGAAAAATAGGCAATTCCGGGGTTTCGGTAGCTTGTCTGGACGATGCAAAAAAACTGTATTCAGGCTTCAATTTATGCGATCCTACTACTTCGGTTTCGATGACCATCAACGGGCCTGCGCCAGCCATGCTAGGTTTTTTTATGAATGCCGCCATTGATCAGCAGTGCGAAATCTATATCCGACAAAACGGCCTGGAGGCAGCAACACAGGAAAAAATCGACTTCATTTATCGCAGCCGCCAATCGCAGCGACCTTCATATCAAGGCATTTTACCCGAAGGCAACAATGGGCTTGGACTGATGCTTCTTGGCATTACCGGTGATCAGGTGCTTCCAACCGAGGTTTACAATAAAATTAAAGCAGATACTATTGCCAATGTGCGCGGTACAGTGCAGGCTGATATTTTAAAAGAAGACCAAGCGCAGAACACATGCATTTTTAGCACTGATTTCGCTTTGCGGCTGATGGGCGATGTGCAGCAATACTTCATCGAGAATAATGTCCGTAATTTTTATTCGGTTTCCATTTCGGGCTACCATATTGCCGAGGCTGGTGCCAACCCAATTACCCAACTTGCGTTTACACTTGCCAATGGCTTCACGTATGTTGAGTATTATGCATCGCGCGGGATGGATATCAATAAATTTGCGCCAAACCTCTCGTTTTTCTTTTCCAACGGAATTGATCCTGAATACTCGGTATTGGGAAGGGTTGCACGCTTAATCTGGGCAAAGGCCATGAAAGGTTTGTATAAAGCCGGGCCACGCTCGCAAATGCTCAAATATCATATACAAACTTCTGGCCGCTCGCTGCATGCACAGGAAATTGATTTTAACGATATACGCACCACGCTTCAGGCACTTTATGCAGTTTACGATAATTGTAACTCACTGCATACCAATGCGTATGATGAGGCAATTACCACCCCGACCGAAGAATCTGTTCGCCGGGCAATTGCAATTCAGATGATTATCAACAATGAACTTGGATTGACAAAAAACCAAAATCCATTGCAAGGTTCATTTATTATTGAAGAACTTACCGAATTGGTCGAGGAGGCGGTTTTATCCGAATTCGACCGGATTACCGAACGTGGAGGTGTGTTGGGAGCCATGGAAACCATGTACCAGCGCGGAAAAATACAGGAAGAATCGCTTTATTACGAACACCTGAAACATAGCGGTGAATTGCCGATTATGGGCGTAAATACTTTCCTTTCGAGCAAAGGCTCACCTACTATTATCCCCGAACAGGTAATACGTGCCACCAAAGCCGAACAGGAATACCAGATTGCCATGCTGGAACAATTGCACAAAACATGGCATTCCGAAAGCTTAGAACAAATAATCCATTTGCGCACACAAGCCCTTACCGGCGGCAATTTATTCGCCGGATTGATGGAAGCTGCCAAATATTGTTCGTTAGGCCAGATTACAAAAGCTTTGTTTGAAGTTGGAGGGCAGTATAGGAGGAATATGTAGGGGATGGGCGATGTCGGATGGGCGATGTCGGATGTCGAATTTGCGATGACTTCATATTATAACCCAGAAGCCAACACATTTAAATAGCGTGTTGGATTTACGATTAGGCAGAAAATTTGTAATTTTGAAAAAAACAAAACCATGGAAACAATCAGTATAGAAATATTAAATCCAAAAGCAAGGCAATTGTTGCAAGATTTGGCTGATTTGAAATTGATTACCATTAAACCCAAACCGACATTTAAAAACGTACTTGAAAAATTGCGACAGGATTCAGAACAGGTACCATCACTTGAGGAAATCACGTTGGAAGTTAAAGAGGTTAGGCAAGCAAGAAATGCAAAAAAAGCATAGGATAATTATAGATACCAATATTTGGATTCACTTTCTGATAACCAAGCAATTTGCTTTTCTTGATGGGTTGTTAGAGAATGGGAAAGTCCGTCTAATTTTTAGCGAGGAACTATTATCTGAATTTATCGATGTTGTAAAACGGCCTAAACTTAGAAAGTATTTTTCAGACGATGATCTGACAATGTTATTGGAATTAATCGAACATTATGCTGATTTTATCTCAATTAATTCAAATGTAAAAGTTTGCCGCGATGAAAATGACAATTTCTTGTTATCACTTGCCAAGGATAGTTCGGCCAATTATTTGATTACAGGCGACAATGATTTGCTGGTTCTCAACCAATTTGAGAAAACCCGGATTATTACGATTGCTGAATATAAATTGATTTAATTCTGTTTTATCTGAAGTTTCAGCGAAATTCTTCAACAAAATACTAAATATTGAGTCTGCTTCGAAAACCCTTAAAAAATGAAAACCACGGAGGCCCCGAGGACACAGAGGCACACAGAGTGTTGTTAATCAACACTTTAAATTTTGTGAAACTTAGAGGTTTTGTGCCTTTGCGGCAAAAAAGGCTTGTCGGAGTGGACTCTATATTATTCCATTCGGCAGAATATTCAGGCGCTTTTCGCGGTAGCGTAGAATACAGGAGGTAAATGTGAGATTCGGCTTGGCTTCAGATTTACTATATGATACAATAATATTAGATGCTTATCCAAAGTACGACACATTAACTACAATTTTTTATTCTACATTTGTGCAATAGAGAAAAATGGCTTGTGATAGTGGTAAATTGATTATTACATCAAAAAAGTAATGTTATGATTATACCAAATGTCAGTAGAAAAGAAGGGATGTGGATTTATCAAGATATACAACAGCTTACAAGTTTTGATTAATTGATTTGTAAAACAGTTAAACATAAACAAGGAACTAACTAAGTGCAATTATTGAAAAATAATGGATGAACAAAGCATCAGAAATGAATTAGTTAAAACGCTTGCAGATGAGCCCAAAAACTATAGCAGGATATTGGAACTTTCTAATATCCTAGCAAATTATGATGAAACAAATATTCGTTTTTCAGTAGATGCAGGCGTAATTGATCGATTAGGAAACGAACTGGTTGCCCGGCAAGAAACTGCTGTTTCTGAGTTAGTTAAAAACGCTTATGATGCTGATACCGTTGAACTGAACCTTACTTTCATAAACTCAAACGATATTGGAGGGAGACTCATTATTGCTGATGATGGAGAAGGGATGAATAGAGACCAATTGATTAATGGTTTCATGAGGATTTCTTCAACAGATAAAATTCATAATCCTTATTCAGAGATTTATAACAGAAAAAGGGCTGGACAAAAAGGAATAGGTCGTTTCGCTGTTCAGCGTTTGGGTGATAAACTAACTATCATTACGCAAACGACTATAGGTGAAGAAGCATTAAAGTTAACGATCGAATGGGACAAATATACTGTTAACAACGAACTTCACAATATTACCAATGTTTTAGAAACTTTTCCCAAAAAAAGGCAAAAAGGAACTACCCTAATTATTGATGGACTTAGAGATAAATGGACTGAAGCAGCAATAAAACGAATATATAGGTATGTTTCAGATATTTTGCAACCATTTCCACTATGTAAAAATGAGGAAGGAAATAAAGATTTATTACCAAATGATACAATTAATGATCCGGGATTTAAGCCTGTCTTTTATATTTTACTAGATGGGAAACCTAGAAAAAGAGTTGGGGATGAACGGTTGATGATTTATAATCACGCAACTGCTGTTATTGATGGAAGCATAGATATAGAAGGTAACGGAAAATTTTCAATTGAAAGTTCGAAATTGGACTTTTCCTTCGAGGATATAATTGGAAGCAATCCTGATAATAATCTAGCAAAATTTGATAAACTCAAATCAGTCAATTTTAGAGCATATTACTACATTTATCAAAGTAATTTGATACCTAAAACACAAGAATCTGCTATTCGAAAGTTAGCCAATATTGCCGGTGGGATAAGATTATATAGAAATGGGTTTCGAGTTCTTCCATATGGAGAACCTGGAGATGATTGGCTTTCTTTAGATTTATCAACAAGGAGAAGAAGTCTGCTTCCTGTACATGCAAATCTCAATTTTTTTGGATTCGTTGAAATTAATGATTCAAGTGGAGATTTTGAAGAAACATCTAGTCGAGAGGGGGTTATGGAGAATGAATCATTTATTCAACTTCAAAATTTTGTATACAGAACTATTGCAACAGCAGTAGTCAAAATAGCGGAGCTTAGAAATATAAAAATTGCTTCAGGTCAAAAACAAGATGAAGATGGGAATTGGGAGAAAATGGAGTTTCGAATAAAGAATATTGCATATTCATTAGATGAATTAGACAAGGCATTAGAGAATGATGAGGGGAATATAATTGCTAAAGCGAATAGAAAGAAAAAAATTAAAGAGTTAAAAAAAGAAATTGAAGAAGTAGCTAAACTACAAAAAGAAGAACATACAAAAATGTTTAAAGAGCGCTCAATGCTCAGAGTTTTAAGCAGTGTTGGATTAACAGTCGGCCAATTTGTTCATGAAATAAAATATTATTTAGACAATATACAAAGTGACATAAAGGTCTTGTTAAATGGACTTGTTAGTGAGTTAGATGCATTACAAAGATTAAATATTTTGGATGGAAATTTTGCTGTTTTTCAAACATATATGTCATATTTTGACAATGTGATTTCACAGAACATTATTAAAGAATTAAAACCAATTGAATTAAGGACTGTTGTAAGGCCTTTTATATATTCACTTAAAAGTGACGCTATTAAGTCGGGTATAGTATTTACTGAACCAGATTTTAACGGATTTGGGCTTTATACAAAACCAATGCATCCTTCAGAATGGTCTTCAATTCTATTTAACTTTTATACAAACTCAAAAAAAGCTATAAAAAGAATATCAAATGAAGGATTAATTAATATAGAATGTGGTGCAGAAAACAATTTTGTATACTTAGAGTTTTCTGATACAGGAGATGGAATTTCAAAAGAAAATGAGGAAGAGATATTTGTCGAATTTTATACAACTACTTCTCAACCTAAACTATCGGATTTCGACGAAAACAAACAAATTTCTGGAACAGGGTTAGGACTAAAAATAGTCCAAGATATTGTTAAAAGTTATAAAGGCAATATCAGAGTTGTTTCACCAAAAGCAAATTATTCGACCTGTATCAGAGTTGAAATTCCAAAAGCTAACGATAAAGAACTAGAAGAATATGCCATATAAAATCTTGTACATAGAAGATCAATTCGCAAAATCTATAATGAATGATCTAGAAATTCAAGGATATGAAGTCAAAACAGACAATTCTGAGGACCTTAATATACTGTTAGATAAAGTAAATGAAGGATTTGATGCCTATCTATTTGATTTTAGATTGACAGCAAATAAAGGGAGATTAGACGCACCCTCTATTGCACAAGCAATGAGAACAAAAGGCAAAAACTATAAAGAATCCCCCATATTTTTAATTTCTGATGAAGGAAAACTTAAAGAGTTTAATAAAGATTTAAGCAGTCAGGATTTATTCGACTTTGCAGTTTCTAAGACAAATTTCAGAAAGGATATAGAAAAATATTCAAAAAGAATAAATTCCTTTATTAGCGCCTATAAAGAAATAAAAGAAAATAAATTTCAAATGAATAAGATTTTAGGATTATCAAGTTCTGAAATTGAAAAGCTTATTGATTATCGACTTCTTGAGATAACAAAAAATGAAAAGATAAAAAATGATGTTTTTGCTTATTGCAGATTTTTAAATATAACATTAATTAGAGGAATAGGACCGCTTATTGGAGAGGAAATACTATCTGCAAGACTCGGTGTGAAAAAAGAATCAAATGACTGGCCTACTTTACTTGAAATTTTAAAGGATTATCGTTATAAAGGAATATTATCAGATGTTTATTCTCGCTGGTGGATGCAATTAGTTTTAGATTGGTGGAATAAAGAGTTTCAAGGAGAGTCATTGAGAAGAAACAATTCATTGGAAAGAGTAACTCTTCTAAAAAATAAGTTCAATTTAGATTTACAGCCAATCGATCCTATTGAATATGCCGTTAGTAGCAATTTTTGGACAATATGTAAGGATTCTAAAAATGCCCTCGATCCTATTGATGGATATATTATTAACAGCAGAGTTATTGAACCTTGGCATGAATTGGAATATCTATCATTAAAATCAGCATTAGAACATACAAAGAGCAGAGATTTCCTATCTCCAAATGACAAGGCAGAAATCAGAAAAATAGAGAAAGATTTAAGAATAAAAAAGAAAGATGGCACCCTTTAAGCATACAACAATCATTGCAGATTTGAGAGAGCTAATTCGCTTGTTGAAATTTCATAAGTTTGATTCTGATAAAATTATGGAATTTCATAATTTAGAACGATTAGTAGGTGACAGTAGAAACGGATCTAATCATAACTATAATATTGAAGATATTGTTTTTTATTCTTCTAATTCAGGTATGAAATCAAATCCATTTGTAAAAGCTATTTCGATTTTCCTTAAATCAAATTATAGATTAGTTGAGGTTCTCTCGATTAAAGATGACATGTTCTTGGAGTATACTCTTGAGATATTTATCAAGGGTTATAAAGATAAAACGAAAGTAGATGATTTTAGCTTTTTCTCTTGGCATCTCGATAGAGAATTAAATACTGATGGAGATTATATTCATCCTTATTATCATTTTCATGCTGGGGGAAGACATGTTGGGGATAAAAATCCAGGTGATTTATTGATGATAAGCTCGCCAAGAATTCCTCACCCTCCTATGGATATATTATTATCAATACATTTTATCATTCTTAATTTCTTAAATTCTGGTGATTTTAAAAATAAGACAGCTATTTTACATGATGATGATTATATATCAATCATTCAGCGGGCTCAACAAAGATTGTTAGACCCTTATTTTTTTACTTTTAATAAGGTTTTACATAATGATTACTCGCGTCATAATCTTTTTCCGCTATATATATGACACAAAAGATTTTAAATTATTTAAAAGAATATTCAACTGATCCAAATAGAATTAACAAATTATTTGTGTCAACTTATTTGCGTTTAAATGGTTTAATTGTTAGGAATAATTTATTTTTAATAAATTTTCAAATACATGAACATGATGGAGATGATTATAATGCCTTAATTAACTTTTATAACATAATACTTAGTGAAAAGAAAACATTAGGGATAGAAGATTTAATAGAGCTTTTTGAATTTGTAATATCACCAGCTGAAAAAGAAGTTAACGGTGCTGTCTATACTCCAAAATATATAAGAGATTTTATAGTAAAAGAAACTCTTTCAAAATACAGCAAGTTTTCACACGTTATTGAGCAAACTAAATTCGGAGACATTGCATGTGGTTGTGGAGGGTTCTTTTATACCCTTGCAAGTGAACTAAAATCACTTACCAATAAAAGTTATTTTGAAATCTTTAGAGATAATATTTTTGGCTTAGATATTCAGGCATATAGCATTGAACGTTCAAAAATCTTACTGTCATTATTAGCAATCTCGAAAGGTGAAGATAGAACTGAATTTGAATTTAATTTATTCCAGGGAAACGCATTAAACTTTGATTGGCAAACAGTGCCTACAATTGCAGCTAACGATGGTTTTGATATTATTATAGGGAATCCGCCTTATGTTGGTGCATCAAAAATTGACGATGAATCAAGAATGCTTTTAGGAAATTGGAGCGTAGCTTCTTCGGGTAAATCTGATCTGTATATTCCATTTTTTGAAATTGGTATGGAAAACCTCAATTCTAATGGAGTATTAGGCTACATAACGGTTAATACTTTTTATAAAAGTTTAAATGGTCGCGCTGTAAGGAGTTATTTTTCAAGCAACAAATTTGAAATATCTATTGTAGATTTTGGAGGTGAACAGTTATTTAGAAAAAGGTCAACCTATACATGTATTTGTATAATTGGAAAGAAACCAAGTTTATTTGTCAAATATATAAAGTCAGTAAGTAGCAATATAGATTCAATTAGAAAGCAAGACTACTTGACTATTCCATATAGTGAACTTGATGACTATGAAGGCTGGCAATTATTAGCAGACCAAACAAAATACATAATTAATCAAATACAAAATACTGGCACACCATTAGGAAAGAAATTTGAAATCAGAAACGGTTTCGCAACATTAAAGAATGACGTCTTTGTTTTCAAACCGATTGAACAAGATAATAATTATTACTCATTTGAAAAAGGAGGAAAAGAATTCAGAGTTGAAAAGGGTATCTGCCGAAATGCCATTAAGCCTAATACTCTAAAGTTGGAAGCAGAAATAGAACAAAATACAGTAAAATTAATTTTCCCATATTTTGTAACTACAACCGAGAATGAACTATTTGGGAATCAGAAAAGGGTTCTGAACATAATGAATGAAGAATACTTATTATCTCAATATCCTTTGGCATATCAATATCTTGCATTACATAAAATTGAATTACAAAATCGAGACAAGGGAAATAGAGAGTACGAAAAATGGTATGCTTTTGGCAGGAATCAAGCATTAACATATCATGGATATAAAATTTTTTTTCCTTATATTTCAAGTGCTCCTTGTTTTGTTATAACAGAAGATCAAGACTTTCTATTTTATAATGGATATGCTGTAATTTCAGATAATTTAATCGAACTTAAAATACTTCAAAAAATATTAATGTCTAAAATATTTTGGTATTATATAATAAATACAAGTAAGCCATACTCTGGAATGTTTTTTTCATTAGCAAAAAACTATGTTAAGAATTTTGGGATTTGCGATTTATCGGAAACTGAAAAGCGAAAATTGCTACATCTGAATGATATTCAGATGATTGATGATTTTCTATTACATAAGTATAACATCAATCTTGAATAAACAGTAAGACTTTGCTATAAGGTTTGAATTGCATCAAAAAGCATTAAATTTATTTGGGGTTAAGCGCATGACTTCAAAACCGCATTTCCGGGATTTCGCCTTCCACAACCAGATTGCCTTCGGTAGCTTTTTGTATTTCTTCAACCGAAACACCTGGAGCCCTTTCCACCAATTTAAAACCGTTTTCGGTTACATCAATCACTGCCAAATCGGAAACAATTCGCTTTACACATTTTATACCGGTTAATGGCAATGTGCACTTTTTCAATAGTTTAGATTCTCCATCCTTGCTACAATGTTGCATGGCAACGATTATATTCCGTGCCGAAGCCACCAAATCCATCGCACCACCCATACCTTTTACCATTTTTCCAGGTATTTTCCAGCTTGCAATATCGCCTTCTTCGGTAACCTCGAAAGCACCCAAAACAGTCAGGTCAACATGGCCACCACGTATCATGGCAAAGCTCATGGATGAATCGAAATATGATGCCCCGGGAATAACGGTAACGGTCTGTTTTCCAGCATTTATCAAATCGGCATCCACCTCATCAGGATACGGAAATGCGCCCATTCCCAAAATCCCGTTTTCAGATTGTAGCGTTACTTTCATCCCTTCCGGAATATAGTTCGCAACCAAGGTAGGTATTCCTATCCCAAGGTTTACATAATATCCATCGTGCAATTCCTGTGCTATACGTTGTGCTATTTGTTCTTTTGTGAGTGGCATGGTGGGGTGGTTATTGGTGATTTGTTATTGGTTGATTTGTTATTGGGAAATGGTTATTCGTTATTGGGAAATAGGGATTGGTTTGGAGGTAATCTTTCAAATTATTCGCTTCTTGTTTACTTTAAAGGTGCGAAGGAGATCGCCTTGCTAAGTTGATGTTTTTTTGATGAATTTTTGAAATATCGCCTTGAATTTAGGTCAATAAGCAAAGGTTAAAAGGCAAAAGTAAAGGGTGCCTAACTAACAATATTTGCATTTCAATTTTTCAAAAGAATTCTACCACTACCAACTCTGACACTAATTTTTTGTGCTTACACCAATGGTCTTAACTTTGACCTTTGCTCTTTGACCTTTGCTCTTTGACTTTATCTTTTCTGGCTTTTTTAGGGTAGGTAAGCTTCAAGTAATTGTACGTTAATGCTATCACCTCGTCTCCCTTCTCCCTTCACCTTGTCTCCCTTCACCCAGTCTCCCATCACCCTGTCTCCCTTCACCCTGTCTATTCTTATCATCTCATTACTCACGTTCCCAAACGGTTACCCGTTCAATCCTTTTTTCGTAAGCAGCTCCCTGAAAAATACGTTGGACGAAAATGCCTGGCGTATGGATAAAATTCGGGTCGAGGGTTCCGGCAGGTACAAGTTCTTCAACTTCTGCAACGGTTATTTTTCCTGCCATTGCCATGGGATGATTAAAGTTGTTGGCTGTTTGTTTATAGATTAGGTTTCCTAAAGTATCTCCTTTCCATGCTTTTACAAATGCAAAATCAGCTTCCAATGCGGTTTCCAAAAGGTGGGGCTTGCCATTGTACATCCGAATTTCTTTTCCTTCGGCTACTTCGGTGCCAGCACCTGCCGGAACGAAAAATGCAGGAATCCCAGCACCACCTGCACGGCAACGCTCGGCAAGTGTTCCTTGTGGGATCAATTCAACTTCGAGTTCTCCGCTCAATAATTGGCGTTCAAACTCCGAATTTTCTCCAACATACGATGAAATCATTTTATGTATCTGCTTGTTTCGCAACAGGATGCCAAGTCCAAAATCATCAACTCCGGCATTGTTTGATATGCAGGTCAAACCTTTTACGCCGCAATCGAAAAGTGCATTGATAGCGTTTTCAGGAATACCACAAAGGCCAAAACCTCCAACCATCAAGGTCATGCCATCTTCTACACCGCGAATTGCATCGGCAGCATCTTTAAATACTTTGTTCATTTTAATGTATTTTTTTCTTGTTCATAAAATGGATAAACCCTAATCCGAACGCTAAAATCGGCTAATGAAAGTACAACTTTTTTGATATTCCACACTCTTACCGAATAGTTTTTTCGGAAATCTGCCCACGACTTTCATTTTTTTAACTTTTCACTGAAAAACTCACCGACTACTTCGTTGAACCTATCCTTATAATCAATCAGGGTTGAGTGGCTTGAATTCGGTAAAATCCACAAAAATGCATTAGGGATTGATTGGGCAATCAGCGCGGTGTGTTCAGTCAGAATTAAATCATGATCGCCAGCAATAACAAGTGAAGGGCACTGGATTTGGCTCATTTGCCCTAGTGATATGTTAGGCTGGAAACAATTGAGTTTTACCAGTTTTCGGGTATTGGCAATTTCTGGTGTTTGTGGAACTTTGCCCAAAGTATCGTAATAACTCATTAGCCATTTATAATCTGCTGCTTTAATAGCAGTGCTGTCGGGCCATAGATTTGCGCCGGTAATTGCCAGTTTTTTTACTTTCGAGGGATGGCGAATGGCCAGTAATAATCCATTTATGCCGCCATCGCTCCATCCTAAAACATTGCAGGAATCGAAATTAAGGTAATCCAGCAGGCCATTAAAATCATCCGCCATCATTTCGAAACTTAACGAATCCTGGTTATCAACTGATTTGCCCTGCGCCCGGCTGTCAACTGCAATTACTTTATATTTCTCAGAAAAATATGGGATTTGGTTCGAAAAACAGCTGATAGAGCCGCCATTGCCATGAATCATAAGCAAGGGTTCGCCCTGCCCGTAAATTTCGTAATACAATTTAATGCCACGAATATTGGCATATTTTCCTACTGCCTCGTTATTGCCAAACATATTGGTTGGACCCGAAGCAGGAACTGCTGTTTGTGAATGGGAAAATGCAGTTACCAAGAGCAACCAAGCCATTAAAACAATTTTCTTCAAATTTTGCATCGTCAAATTTATTGATGTTTAAAAACTTCAGTTGAAAAATGCCTTGCCTCATGCAAAGCCTTTTCAACTATATTGTGTGAAATTTGGTTTTGTTCGCACCAATCAATAAGCCTAAGAGTATCGAGGTTTCCAAGCAATTCGTAACCTGTCATGGGGCATCCCCCAAAACCGCCCATTGCGCCTTCAAAATTCCGAATCCCGGCTCTCCAGGCGGCTTCAACTTTTGGTTGCCAGTCGTAAGGTTTGGAATGTAAGTGAATCCCCAATTTTGCTTCAGGAAATGAATTTATCAATAATGAACATAGCCTTTCAATATTTCCGGGCGTTCCTTCGCCGGTTATATCCGAAAAAACCAGGTTACGGATGCCTGCATTGTAAAGCTTTTCCACTTCTTGTAACACAATTTCGTCATTCCACACATCGCCGTAAGGGTTGCCAAAAGCCATTGTTACATAAACCCTCAGTTCCTGCTGCGATAATTCACAAATCTCGCGTAAATCCAAAACGGTTTGCCAAGCCAATTCAGGCGTTGTGTTCAGGTTTCTTTTCAGGAAACTGCCCGAAACGGAATAAGGAAAACCCATAATTTTGATTTTGCTTTCCAAAGCAGCTTGGTTGGCACCACGTACATTCCCAACTATTACCATCATTTTTGAACCAGAACCCGAATGGTCTAACAGGGAAATCACTTCGGCAGTATCGGCCATTTGTGGCACTGCTTTTGGCGATACAAAGCTTCCAACATCCACACAATTGAAGCCACATTTTAGCAACAAATTGATATACTGTGTTTTGGTAATGGTTGGAATAAAACCGGTCAAGCCTTGCATGGCATCGCGAGGCGTTTCGGTGATTAAGATGGTTTCCTTGGTTTTCATATTTAGTTTGTTTTGGAGATGGGAAGCAGATCTGATAAATTTCCGTTTCTACACTATAAAAATCGTTTTATTTCAAATCTTCTTAGGTGCTTTGTGTTATTGGCTAGTGTTTAGTCGGTTATTACATTTATTCCCATAAATTACTCCATTTATCTTTATAATCGGTTAAATCTTTTAGACTTATTGCAATAGGATAGTCTTTCAATTGCATTTCCCTTTTACGGTTGTAATATTCGTCATCTGTTCTTAAAATCACTTCTACGAGTTGCTTCTTTGAAAGAATATAGTATTCTATGTTGATACTCTTGTTAATGTAGACAAAAACAAATGGACATGTTATTCTGTCGTTAATGAAATCGATCTGACTTCTCATTAAACCGACTTGGTAACTTTTAGCATTCTTGGTTGTTTTGACTTGAATGTTGATAGTTTTATCTGTTTCAGGGTCAAGTCCGAAAATATCAACTGAAGGATAATTCTTTAAAGTTAAACTTGCAACCCAACCTTGAAGGCTCATCATTCCTGCAACAAAATACTCTCCGGTTAATCCAATTAAATGTTTATCAATATTTTTCTTCATTTTCTTCATTGTTATTTCCACACAGTAATTCAATGGCTTTTACCTGCCAAGTTACAGGTGGAAAGTATGGTGATTTTTTGATTAATTTTGTAAGTTCGTTTTTGTCATTTCTCGATTGAGCAAAACCGTTACACAAATCCTGTATATCAACTTCTGATTCTCCTTTATCTAGGTTATAGAATAAACTTCCTTCAATTTCTAATTCTGTTGCCCAAGATAGCGGAACACTATGATTGTCAAGAATAATAGAGTAGTTCCCGAATATTTCATTTACGCCTGCTTCGCAGAAACTTCCCATTTCTTTGTTGTCCAAGTTTTTCGCTCTATTTGTGCCTCCATTTGAAGGCATTTTGGGGTTTAGCAACACTTTAGCACTTACGACATCACCTGTATAGATTCTTTCTCCCTTGTCATCGTAAAAGCCTGTATAAACTCCTGCGAAAATAACTCTTACAATAAAGTATCCAGTGAATTTTAAAATTTCAAGTTCTTCGCTGAAATCTAAAATGTCAGGATTATGGTCTGTTTCATACTTTTTGTCTCTTGCTATAATATACATACAGTCATCAACAAAGAAAAATCGTCCAAGTGCTGTGTGACCAAATTTTCCACCTGAATCAATGAAACGTACTTTCACAGAATGGCTTTCGGGTTGAAGTCCTTCTGTCGCAATGTCAACAAGGTGTGAATTACAGAATTCCTTTATTGATTCTAAATTTGTCAGTTTCGTATAATCGTATTTCTGACGTTCTTCCATTGTACTGTTGTGTTATAAGTTTTATGCTGTTTATTTTACCTTGCTGCTAATTTCAAAATATGTTTATAAGCATCTTCGTAACCACGAACCACAATTTTGGTTGTAGGAGGCAAGTTTTGCAAGAGCTGTATAAGTTGTTGCGCGGTCATTTTTTAAGCTTTTTTACGGTTGCTGATTCCAATTTCTTGATGCTTTCTTCTGTTGGCAGGTTTTCGGGCATGGTTCCACCAATTTCTTCGATGGTTTGCCGTACTTTTTTACCAACTTCAAAATGGGTTTTGTTGGCTTTTTGTTTGCCTTGAATCTTTTCGCGTTTAAGTTTCTCTTCGGTTTGTGTGGCACGGAACAAATTGGCTGCCAGCTCGGTACTACCCATGTGGTCGAGAATTTGCTGGGTTTTCTTCAAGCCTTTCTTAGCATGTATGGCTTTGGCATCTAATCCGCCATACAAACCCATATAACCGTGGTTTTGAAAAATCGCATAGTCAATAGGTTCAATAACCCCGGCATCTTTGGCGGCTGCGGCAAGTTGTAAGTTGTGTTTTGCCAATTCATTCCGCAAAAACAACCGTTTTTCGTCCTCAGTGCTCAAACGGTTGTATTCGTCCATCTGCCGTATTTCCTGCAAACGGGTTTGAACGGCAAAATAGGTTTGCCCCAAAGCAACTATTTCTTTTGATGGATCGGCATTTTGTACGGCCAAATAACAAGCATACCGTGACAATTTGTAGCTATTCATCTCGCGTTCGGCACCAGATCCAATAGGAACCATCTCGTTGAATTCAACGAGATGGTTTTCGATAGGTTGCCCACTGTTTTTGCAGGCTTCCTTGGCTTTTTCAATTACCGATAGGAAATTCCTGAAGTCTGTATATTCAAGAGCCTTAGCCAATTGGCGGGCTGCCCAGAATTCATTTCCATTTTTATCGGTTTGCCGTATTTGTTCAAATACCGATAATGTTTGTTTTGATATTTCCTTTGCCATAATCGGGTCATTTTTTTGTAGGGATGGAGGGGATTGAGGTGATTGAGGTGATTGAATGGATTGAGGGGATTAACAAGATTTAATAGATTGCGGGGATTGAAGGGATTGATGGATTGAATCAGTCGCCAATCTTTTTCCGCAAACTGCTGAGCATTTTTATTAATTCAAGACTCTCAGCATACAAAGTTTTTATCTTCTCATTATCAATCAATTTCGTTGTAATTATTAAATCGAGCCACATTTCAGCTTCGTCTGCTTCTTCGACTGATATAGATAATTTACTGAAGAATTCTGGTTTTGAACGGCCTCTCAATGCGGCCCGGAAATTTGCATAAGCAGAAGTCCCGGCTTTGGTAAGTTGATAATTCAACACACGAGACCTTGGACTATCAGAAAATTCAGATGATAATTCCAAAATATTGCAGGCAAATGCTTTTAACCTATCCCGTATTTTTATCTTGTACCCGATCCATTCATCATTTTCCATAACAACTTATTTAACAGAACAATTTCTTAGATCAATCTAAAATTCAAAGTAACTGTTGAGTTGTAAAATCATTGACAATGTTTTTATCTGACCCAATTTTTAAACAACAAACAAAAATCCCCCTTCAGATATATCCAAAATCAATCCCCTCAATCTCATGAACCGAATCAATCCCATCAATCCCTTCAATCCCCTCAATCCTAACACCCTATATACCTCGATATCACCATCCTCTGTATTTCCGATGTACCTTCGCCGATTTGAAGTAAGCGCTGGTCGCGGTAAAATCTTTCCACGGGGTAATCTTTCATCAGGCCATAGCCGCCGTGGATTTGAACCGCTTCGTCGGCAACTTCTTTTGCAATTTCGGAGCAATATAATTTCGACATGGCTGCTTCTTTGGCAAAAGGCAAATGATTGTCTTTCAACCAACAAGCTTTATAAAGCAAAGTTCTGGCAAGTTCTATTTTGGTTGCCATATCCGCTAACTTGAAGCCGATAGCCTGAAACTTTGAAATTGGTTGTCCGAACTGTTTCCGTTCCTGTGCATAATTGAGTGCCATTTCGAAAGCTCCCTGAGCACAGCCCAAACCCATTGCTGCAATGGAAAGCCGACCGTTGTCGAGTGTGCTGAGCATGATGCGCGATCCATCTCCAACCTTTCCCAGAACGTTGTCATAAGGTACCCGGCATTCGTCGAAGAAAAGTTCGGCAGTGTCGCTGGCACGCCACATCATTTTGCCATGCATAGCCCTTCGGGTAAAACCCGGTGTATCTTTTTCTACAATAATGGTGGTAAATTCTTTTTTGCCGTTCGTTTCACCGGTAACAGCCTGAACTGTTGCACCAACAGAAATATCAGAGGATCCGTTGGTTATAAATATTTTTGAGCCCGTAATCACCCATTCGCCATTATCGACATAAGCCCGGGTGCGGGTTCCCCGCGAATCGCTGCCTGCATCGGGTTCGGTAAGTCCAAAAGCCCATAATGCTTCACCGGTGCAAAGCTGCGGTATATATTTCTGT
This sequence comes from uncultured Bacteroidales bacterium, assembly GCA_903946925.1. Taxonomy (GTDB): domain Bacteria; phylum Bacteroidota; class Bacteroidia; order Bacteroidales; family UBA4417; genus UBA4417. The sequence goes on from CAJAXK010000151.1 coordinate 35,211, forward strand.
TTCTGCTTTTCGGTGCCGTAATAAAACAATGGCCCGATGCCCAGGGAATTGTGGGCAGCTACAGTTGCCGCCTGCGAACCATCAACTCGGGCAAGTTCCTCAACGGCAATAATATACGACAAGGTATCCATTCCATGTCCACCGTAATCTATCGGCGTGCTGATACCGAACAAGCCCAGTTGCCCCATGTTTCGTGTTATCTCGGGGGAAAAACGGGCCTCGTCGTCGAGTTCGTGGGCTATGGGTTTTATTTCGCGTTCAGCAAAATCGCGAACCGCTTTGCGGATACTTTCTTGTTCTTCGGTTAGGTGAAAGTTCATGGGGTTAATGTGCTAATTTGTTAATGCGTTAATGTGCTAATGCGTTAATGAGCTAATTTGCTAATGTGCTAATTTGGGGATGTGAGGATTTGAGAATTTGGGGATGTGAAGATTTAAGGATTGCGGATTATGGATTGCGGATTATGGGTTTTGTAGGTGAAAAAGTAAAAGTATTACTTTGACAAGCTAAACATTTTGAGATTGAATTTTATTTAAAGAACAAATTGCAATACCATTAATTCCCTTATGCTTTTTACTTTGGAGGTGCCAAGTGTACCAAAGTAGTGTTGCTGTCAACAAGATTTCCGGCGACTACATTAATACGGTCAACCACAGCATCGGCCGGGCTGAGGATGTTATTCTCCATTTTCATGGCTTCTACAACCAGAAGAATATCACCTTTGCTCACTGCATCGCCTTCATTTACAGCGATTTTTATCACTTTTCCCGGCATTGGAGAAGTTATATTGCTACCGCTTTCGCCAACTGAATCGAAAACTAAATTGAAATCGGATTGGGCCGGTAAAACATCTTTACGCGTGACTTCAAAAACATGTGTGTTGTAACTTACAATTACTTTGCCCGGTTCGGGATGCGATACATAGGTTGTAAATGGTTCACCATTTATTTGGATTTCAATGCTTTGACTTTCTTCCAATTCCTCAAAGCGGGCCATTACCTGTTCGGAATTTATATCCGCTGAGAGTTCACCCGGTTTAATATTATGGATTTGGCAACGAAAAACTTTTCCTTCCATTTCCAGCTCCGGTTGCATCATGAGGCGCCAGTATCCGATTTTTCTCCAAATATTTTCTGGATTGTTAGGCTTAACTTTTTCCTTTTTAATGGATTGGCTTACCAATGAAATAGCCAAAGGTAAAAGCACAGGGATTTTATTGCGCTCATTTTCTATGTCAGCGAGTAGGGATTCTGTGTGTTCGGCACAATAGCGTGTAGAAATGGTATTTTGTATAAAATCAGTCTGTTTGAGGATTGCATTCAAATAGCTGATGTTGTTCTTAATCCCATGAATGCCATAATTCTGTAAGGCTTCAATCATTTGGAAACGAGCTTCTTCCCTTGTTTTTCCATGAGTAATGAGTTTTGCAATCATTGGGTCGAAAAAACTGCTAACCTGGTATGGCGTGTTCATGGCATCGTCAACCCGGATAAAATCGCCTTTTGGTTTCTGATAAAGGGAGAGTGAGCCGGGAGAAGGCAAAAAGTTGTTTGCAGGATCTTCGGCATAAATCCGGCACTCGATGGAATGGCCATGTTGTTTTAAGTCGTTTTGTTGCAACCTCAGTACTTGGCCGGAAGCGATGTAGAGTTGCTCTTCTACAATATCAATTCCTGTAGTAAGCTCGGTAACAGGATGTTCTACCTGAATTCGGGTATTCATTTCGAGGAAATAAAAATCCAATTGCTTGTCAACCAAAAACTCTATGGTCCCAGCCCCTGAATAATTTATCGCTTTCCCGATTTTTACTGCCGATTCGCCCATAAGAGCGCGCAATTCAGGCGTGAGAGTTGGCGATGGCGCTTCTTCAATAATTTTTTGGTAGCGGCGCTGTATGGTACACTCCCGTTCGAACAAATGGACAACATTGCCAAAATTATCGCCAAGTATCTGTATTTCAATATGGCGTGGCTCCTCCAAATATTTCTCCACATATACAGTGCCATCGGCAAAATAGTTTTTAGCTTCGCGCGAAGCAGTTTCTAAAGCTTCGGCAAGGCTTGCTTTATCGTTCACAATACGCATCCCTTTTCCACCTCCACCACCGGCTGCTTTCACCAAAACAGGAAATCCAATTTTGTCAACCCTGCCAAGTATGGATGACGAATCTCCCGCCAAGCCTTTACTCAACGGAACACCGAGTGATTCAACGAAATTGCGGGCTTCCACTTTGTTGCCCATTACCTGCATTACCTTGGCTTCGGGGCCGACAAAAATTATCCCTGCTTCGTTACAGGCTTTTACCAATGCCGGATTTTCCGAAAGGAAACCATACCCGGGATGTAAAGCATCGCAATGGCTACTTTTGGCAAGGTGGATAATGGCCGGAATATTGAGATACGTTTCGGAAAGTTCCGATTTTCCTATACAGTATGCTTCGTCGGCAAAACTATGGTGAAGGCTGCTTTTATCAATTTCGGAATAGATAGCCACCGTTCGGATTCCCATTTTTCGGGCTGTCCGGATAATTCTTACGGCTATTTCTCCCCTGTTGGCTATTAGTAGTTTTTTGATCATCTCTCTTTTTATTGCGGATTTCGGATTGCGGATTGCGGATTTGCTTGCAATTTAAAGTTTACTTTTGACTGTTTTAATTGAAGCTACAGTTATTGAAAGGATTTCGTTTGCTTCCTTTTTTACGTTTTTGAGGTCTTCTATTTCCATGAACAGTTGAAGTTCTTCAATGATTTCCAACCAGAAAATGGTTTCATCGCACTCTTCTTCAACTATTCCCATTTTTGAAATAAAATCTTTTGGTGACTTTGCCCTGCAAGCTGCTCTGTAATTTGCTGCTACTGATGTTGCTGATCTGATAATTTGGTTAGTAATCACTTTGCCTTCCTGACTCAAAGGAATTTTCCGTGTAAGCCGTATAATATTGATTGCTAATTGTTTAGTCCTGTTTTGCAGTTCGTATTTATCCATAAAATCAGAAACAATCTATTAATTATTCAGTATTATTCATGGCGGCAATCCGCAATCCGCAATCTGAATCTGGTAATCCGAAATCGGCAATCCGAAATCCGAAATTTCAAACAACCCACCCCGGTTTCCTCTTCTCCAAAAACGCCGCCATACCTTCCTGACCTTCTTCGGATGCCCGTATTTCGGCTATCATTTTTGCAGTGTAGGATAAGGCCTCATTCAAGTCAATATGATTTACCACTGTATCAATCAGCTTTTTACAATGTGAAATTGCAGCCGGACCACTTGTCAGAAGCATTTGAACCATTTGATTGATGTAATCTTCTATTTCGTTGGTTGGCAAGGATTTGTTAACAAGTTTATAATTTTCGGCTTCCTTTCCATTGATGCGCCTTCCGGTGAGCATAAGTTCCCGTGCGCCATATTCGCCCACCCGCTTGATCACATAAGGTGAAATACATGCCGGTACAATACCAATTTTCACTTCACTGAGCGAAAAAACGGTTGTATCGTCGCAAACAGCAATATCACATGCTGCCAGCAAACCATTTGCGCCACCAATTGCTGCACCGTGAACAACCGCAATAGTTGGTTTTGGCGAGGAATAAATAGCGTAAAAACATTCCGATAAGCGGTAACTTTCGGCATAATTTTGCTCATAGCTATATTTGGATACATCGCGCATCCAGTTTAAATCGGCACCTGCGCAAAAAGATTTCCCTTCACCCCGCAGGATTATCACCCGGATTTCCTCCATTTTGGAAGCTTCTAAAAACACCTCTGTCAACTCGGCTATCATCACTTCGTTAAATGCATTGCGTATATCGGGACGACTGAGTATAATGTTCGCAATGCCGTTTTTTGTATCGAAATTTATTGTGTTGTATGTTTCCATTGTTTCTAATTTGATGAATTATTTTAAATAGTCTCCTTTTCACCCCTCTTACATTATCCACCCCGCAAGCAACCTACATCCTAAACACCCCATACTTTGTTTCTTCCCATTGTTTGTTCATCGAGGCGGCAATTCCCATGGCAAGGACTTTTCGTGTATCGACCGGGTCAATAATTCCATCGTCCCAGAGGCGGGCAGTGCTGAAATAAGCGGAGCCTTCTTCTTCGTATTTCTTTAAGATCGAATTCCGCATTTCATTTCGGTCGATATCGTTTAATACTTGTCCTTTGGCTTTAAGCTGCTCTTCCTTTACAGTGATTAATACGCCGGCAGCTTGTTCGCCACCCATAACGCTTATTTTCGAATTCGGCCACATAAACAGCAACCTTGGTTCGTAAGCGCGGCCAGCCATGGCATAGTTTCCGGCACCAAAGGAACCGCCAAAAACCACTGTAAATTTTGGTACCCTCGCATTAGCAACAGCATGAACCAGTTTGGCCCCGTCGCGGGCAATGCCACGGCGTTCGTATTCCTTGCCAACAATAAAACCGGTAATATTTTGCAGGAAAAGTATGGGTACATTGCGAGAAGTGCAGAGTTCAATAAAGTGGGCACCTTTTAGGGCAGTTTCCGAAAACAAAACGCCGTTGCTTGCCAAAATCCCGACAGGCATGCCCATAATATGAGCAAATCCTGTAACTATGGTTGGAGCATACCTCGCCTTGAATTCGTGAAAACGGCTGCCGTCAACTATCCTGGCAATAATTTCGTGTGCGTCAATAGGTTTGCGCAAATCAATTGGGGCAATTCCGTACAATTCGTTAGGATTGTAATAAGGTTCTTCGATAGGTACCAAATCCAGAAACTGTCTTTTGGGTTGTTTTAAGGTCGAAAAAATATTGCGGCAAATTTGCAGCGCATGGCTGTCGTTTTCGGCAATATGGTCGGCAACGCCCGAAATGGAGGTGTGGACATCAGCCCCGCCAAGTTCCTCTGCAGTAACTTCTTCGCCGGTTGCGGCTTTAACCAAAGGCGGTCCGCCAATAAAAATAGTGCCCTGGTTTCTGACAATAATAACTTCGTCGCTCATAGCCGGAACATAAGCTCCACCTGCTGTACACGAACCCATTACAACAGCTATTTGAGGAATCCCTTCTGCCGACATGCGGGCCTGGTTGAAAAAGAACCTTCCAAAATCGTATTTATCAGGAAAAACATTGGCTTGTTCAGGCAGGAAAACCCCGCCCGAATCAACAAGGTAAACACATGGAAGATGGTTTTCCATGGCTATTTCCTGCGCCCGTACATGCTTTTTGATGCTCTCAGCAATGTATGTGCCGCCTTTCACCGTTGCATCATTGGCCACTATCATGGTTTCGCGCCCATGGATTACACCAATACCAGTAATAATTCCGGCTGACGGAAACCCATTTTCATACAAGCCAAAAGCCGCCATGGTGGAAAGTTCCAGAAATGGTGTGCCGGGATCGATCAGCAAGTCAATACGTTCGCGGGCAAGGAGTTTTCCGCGTTCTTTGTGCCGGCTTACGATGGATGAGGGCGAACCGTTTACAACGCTTTTAAGTGTTGAACGGTATTGTTGCATTATGTGCCCGTAAGCTTCTAAATTTGCAAGGTATTCGGGCGAATTCGGGTTAATTTTCGATTCAATTCTGTACAAAACACAAAGTTTTTAGTGCCAAAAACTAATTTATTGCATTACACAGGCTATGTAAAAATGCCGTATAACGAAACCTAAATTACAAATAAATTTGAATCGGGGTTCTTTTTTAGATTATTTATTCAGATTTATGGATATATAATTAAAATGGATATTTCAATTGAATATCGAAATTATTGATTATCAATACCTTGATTTACTTTACAAAATTGGAAAGGGAAATATACGTTCAGGAATTTAAAACCACCAAATAAGAAATAACTTATATTTGCATCAACAATAAACCCACAATTAATCCATCCCCACAATGTTCAACCATCAAGTTTATACCGAACGCCGCAATGCTTTGCGCAAGCTAATGCCATCAGGCTTAATACTGTTGCCTGGCAATTCCGAATCATCGTATAATTACCCAGCCAACACCTATACTTTTAGGCAGGATAGCAACTTTTCGTATTTCTTCGGTCTTGAAAACCCTGATTTCGTGGGTATTATTGATGTGGACAACGACATTGACTATATTTTCGGAAACGATTTCGAAATTGACGATATCATCTGGATGGGGCCTCAGCCAAAAGTGGTTGATCTGGCCGTGCAGGTTGGGGTTAAAAATACCGCTTCCCTCAACGAATTGAGTGTTTTTATAAACAATGCCATACAAAAAAGAAGGCCAATCCATTTTGCCCCGACTTACCGCGTAGAAACCACTTTACAGGTTTGTGGACTTTTGGGATTAAAACCTCTGCGCATCCGCGACCATGCCTCCATGCCGCTTATCGAAGCAATTGTTAAGCTTCGCTCGATAAAAGCTGAAATCGAAATTGCCGAAATCGAAAAAGCGGTTGATACTGCTTGGGAAATGTTTACAACCGGAATGCGGATGGCATATCCCGGAAGGAGAGAACAGGAAATAGTTGGAAAAATGGAAGGCATTTCCATAGCACATGGCCGTCCGGTTTCGTTCCCGATAATCCTGAGTATGAACGGGCAAATCCTACACAATCACCATCACGAAGGTATTCTGGAGCAAGGCCGCATGATGGTAATGGATGCCGGCACCGAAACCGCACTCAACTATGCAAGCGATATTACCCGCACTGTGCCTGTCGGTGGAAAATTCAGCCAACGCCAACGCGAGATTTACGAAATTGTACTTAATGCAAACCTGAACTCAATAGCCGCCACGAAACCAGGCACTTTGTACCGCGACTGCCATTTTGTTGCTGCCGAAACCATTGCAAGCGGATTGAAAGACCTTGGTTTGATGAAAGGCAATGTAAAAGAAGCTGTTGCCGCGGGTGCCCATGCTTTGTTTTTCCCTCACGGATTGGGCCACATGCTTGGAATGGATGTTCATGATATGGAAGGATTGGGACAAATAAATGTTGGTTACGACAGCGAAATCCAGCCGAGCAAACAGTTTGGCACAGCTTACCTGAGGCTTGGTCGTCGTTTGCAGACTGGTTTTGTGCTCACCAACGAACCCGGAATCTATTTTATTCCCGAATTGATTGATATGTGGAAAGCCGAAAAGAAACATCATGAGTTCCTTGATTATGAGAAAATTGAAGGATACCGGAATTTTGGTGGCATCAGGATAGAGGACGATATATTAGTTACAGCAGATGGACAACGTGTACTTGGAAAGCCAATTCCAAAAACTGTTGCCGAAGTTGAAGCTACTATGGCAGATAAAATTATGTAAAAAAATCAGTCCGTAACTATTAATTGGGGAGAGGCTGATATGGGTTCAGTCTCTCCTTTTTTATTTAAGCAAACCAAACAATATGAACAAATCAATACAATACGAAGGTAAAAATATCGCGTACTCTAAAAGCGGAAGTGGAAAGGCAATTGTCCTGCTTCACGGATTTCTCGAATCCAAAGCAATATGGGAGGGCTTTGTTGAAATATTACAAAAGGATTTTACGGTTTTGGCCATAGATTTGCCCGGTCATGGCAAAAGTGAAGTTGTAGCCGAAACCCACACCATGCAACTGATGGCTCAGGTAGTAAAATCAATTCTGGATACAGAAAACATTTTTCAAGCCATTATTGTAGGCCATTCCATGGGAGGTTATGTTGCTTTGGAATTTGCGGCCAGTTACCCTACATTCGTTCAAGGTTTAGTGCTTTTTCATTCACATGCCAAGGCCGATAGCGACGAAACCAAAGAAATCCGCCGCCGTACCATTGCCGTTGTGCAGCAAAACAAGGGAAGTTTTATCAAACATTTTATCCCCGACCTTTTCGATCAAAAACATCTTGAGAAATATTCATTAGAAATAAAACTGTTGCAGGATATGGCCGATTGCATGTTGCCGGAAGCAATAATTGCAGCCATTTCGGGGATGCGCGAACGCCACAGCCAATTACAATTCTTGCTGGTTACCAAAACCCCACTTCTATTCATTATTGGTAAACAAGATAGCCGGATGCCTTATAGCCAGATTATTGAACAGGCTGTAATCCCAGCGCACAGCGAAATCCTTTTGCTCGACGATGTAGGGCACATGGGTTATATCGAAGCACCCGACATCACGCTGAAAGCGGTAAAATATTTTGCTATTAAGTGCTTTGAACCAGTGATTTAACTCAAAGTTGAATGAATAATTCCAAACCTAATTCCACGCCTTTCTGCAAAATATTTGCTTCCCAACAATAAAATTCAAATCAAAAATCGCGAAATCAAAACCCTCTAAAATCCAATTTTATGCAAACAATTTTAGGCTCAGGAGGCACTATAGCCAACCACTTAGCAACAGCCTTACCGGCATTTACCAACAACACACGATTGGTTAGCCGAAACCCGAAACCCGTAACTGGAAAGGAAGAACTTTATACTGCCGATCTCGTTTCGGCTGATCAGGTTATGAAAGCTGTGAAAGGTTCCGAAATCGTATATCTTACGGTTGGAATTCAGTACAATTTAAAAATCTGGCAACAAAACTGGCCGTTGATAATGCAAAATGTAATTTCTGCTTGCAAGGAAAATGGGGCAAAACTGGTTTTTTTCGACAATGTGTATATGTACGGAAGGGTGGTGGGATCCATGACCGAAGAAACACCATTTAATCCATGCAGTCGCAAAGGTGAGGTTCGGGCAAAGATAGCACGCATGATTTTAGACGAAATCTCGAAAGGCACATTGACCGCTCTGATTGCCCGTGCAGCCGATTTTTATGGTCCCGGCACATTGAACAGTTTTATGAACATGATGGTTTTCGAAAATCTGAAGAAGGGGAAAAGTGCCCAACTTTTGATCGGGAAAAACTTTAAGCATTCGCTTACATATACCCCCGATGCAGGAAAAGCAACTGCACTCCTTGGCAATACACCTTCTGCCTTTAACCAAACCTGGCACCTGCCAGCCGATATGGATGTTTTAACAGGCGAACAGTTGGTGAAAATTGCTGCCGAAATACTTCATGCCAAACCCAAAATTACGGTATTGCCAAAATTTGCAGTGCAAATGGCGGGACTTTTCAACCCTATGATTAAGGAAACGGTAGAGATGCTCTATCAAAACGATTCTGATTACATTTTTGATTCCGGAAAATTCGATAAGGCTTTTACTTTCAACAAAATAAAATATGCTGAAGGGATCCGTAATTCGATTAATTTCTAGCAAATAGCCTTATCTTTGTGTAACCATTAATCCAAAAATTTATATGAAAAAACTTGGCCTCTTGCTCTTGTTTGCCGGATTCTCCTTCCATTTTGCATCCACTCAAAATTATGTGCCTTTCCCAACTGGATTGGCTAATTGGAACTGTTTGTTCTGGCACCAATGGGAGCCAAACACATACTATCTAACTAATTATCAATACATCCAACAGGGAGATACAATATTAAAAGGTAAATCGTACAAAAAAGTTTTTTCTAAAAACCTTGATTTTCCCGAGCCTGATCAGTATTTGGGAGGGATGAGGGAAGGCGAAAACCGCGATATTTACTTTTTTCCGGTCGCGATTCACCTGCCAACGATTGCGCCAATTACGTTTCCTACCGATACAACTGAGCAATTGCTATACACTTTTGCCAACCTGAGTGTTGGCATGACCCTTCCGATTAATGCTGGTAATACAGATATTAAGGTTGTTGGTATTGATTCCATTCTAATGGGAAACGAATACAGGAAAAGATATGCAATCCAAAACGGGATGATTTGGATGCCTGAATATTGGATTGAAGGCATTGGAAGCGATCTCGAATTGTTCTCGCCTTTTTCCTTCACCTTTGAGTGGATATTTTATACCCTTTGTTTCAGCGAAATTGACACGTATTACATCAACTCGCCAAATGGGGCCGATTCGTGCCATTATTCTGTCAATACCGGGATTGGGGAAAACGAACTTCAAAAAATCCAATTCTACCCTAACCCTGCAACCGATGTTATTACAATAGATGCAGTCGGCAGCAATGGAAAATCCGAAGCCATAATTTATTCTGCCCAGGGACAAATGCTTCAAAGCAAGCGATTTGATACACCAAAAACCGAACTCGATGTAAGTACACTCAAACCAGGGATTTACTTTTTGCGAGTTGTTTCTGAAAAGGGGAATAGGCTGGTGAAGTTTGTTAAAAAGTGAGGATCTACGATGAATTGGATGGGTTTTTCGACTTTTAGACTTTTAGGAGCCGAAGAGCTGAAGTGACCTAAAAAATGATTTTCCTGTTTATTTTGGGAAACCATATAAAATCAAGTTAATTGCCATGTAAACCAGTATTTGTGAGTACGAAATTATTTTTGCGTTAGGTTCAACATATGGGGTTCTGACATCCCTGCAAAATATTTTTTATCCACTTAACTCGTAATAAAGCCATCCATTGCAGAGGGAATGACCAAACCAACACAAGAAAAGAACTGAGCATATTCTCAGTGTATCTATGTGAACTCCGTTGTAAAATCTAAAAGCGCAATATACCCCATTTTGAGTATAATCTGGCATAAACCTGCCTTTATGGCGTATATAATTGTTCATCACCGCCAATATGGCGCATTTAATTTAACAAAATCAGGGTATTTTGCTCTGGCATAAAAATTGAAATCTCCTTTACACAATCAAAAAAAGTTAAACTTTAAACTAAAAAGGAGATTATACCATGAACAACTTAAGATTTGGATTCCGCCCGTTTTTGCCTTCACTGATGAACGAAGTTTTTGAGCGCCAGTCATCAGAAACAGAACTGACCTACAAACCAGCCGCCAATGTGCGCGAGGACGAAAAAAACTACGCCATTGAGCTTGCTTTGCCCGGTTTCTCCAAGGACGAAATCAGCATCAGTTTCGAAGACGAAGTACTTACCATTACCGCCGGCCGCCAACCCAAAGAGGATGTAAAAGGCCCGAAATACACCTGGAACGAATTTGGATACAAGAGCAAATTTGAGCGCTCGTTCCAACTTCCCGAAACGGTTAATGCCAACAACATTTCGGCTTCTTTCGAAAACGGGATACTGCTTGTTACCTTGCCAAAAAAAGAAGTGCAGCCAGCAACTGTAAAACAGATTGCCATAGTGTAACCAACTAAATTGTACAAGTATTGAAAGGGCAGCCATAATTGGCTGCTTTTTCGTTTTTTGGTGGCGAAAAGTCTTTATTAAATTTACCTTTGCACCCCACTCTGGTTTTGCCACATCGGGATTGGACTACAAAATTTGATATCCTGCCTTTTGTCATCGTAATAGTTTATGGAAACCTCCGTACACCGTCACTTTATCCACCACAAACCGTATGGCTATTTGTGCCAATTTGTATGCGAACTGCCAAAAAAGAAATTAGTAGGCAGTTTATTCGATTTCCCTGAAGGAACCATGGCCATTGGCCGCCTCGACGAACAAAGTGAAGGCTTGCTGTTGCTTACAACCGATGGACAAATAAGCGAGTTTATCCGTAGCCGGAAAATAGAAAAGGAATATTATGTTCAGTTGGATGGGTTGATAACTGACGAGGCAATTGAAAAACTGCAGAGAGGCGTTGAAATAGGCATCCGCGATGTAAAGTACATGACCAAGCCTTGCAAAGTTGGCAGGCTCGAAAAAGATCCTGGCTTTGCGCCACGTACTAGAAAAATCAGGGACGACCGCCATGGGCCAACCTGTTGGGTATCAATAACCATTACCGAAGGGAAATATAGGCAGGTACGTAAAATGACCGCAGCCGCCGGATTCCCTACTTTGCGGTTGGTTAGGGTTAGGATTGGCAATATTTTACTTGGTGGCTTATTAGCCGGGGAAGTAAAAGAAGTAGTGGAATTCGGGATTTAGTGGCTGAGAAAAAATGGCTCTGATACTGAGTCCACTCCGAAAACCCGAATAAAATGAAAACCACGGAGCGATGCGCTGAGTAGCACACTGAGTGCCTACTCAACTTGCCGAAGTGCCTGCCAAAGCAGCAATGGGAAACACAGAAAAGCACTGAGAATAAACTCCGTGTACCTCAGTGAACTCAATGCGTCCGATGTAAAACTTGAAACTATCTGCGAAATCTGGGGCAAATATTTGTTTGTCAATACATTGAAAGTCATAATAATTACACGATTCCCAACACCCAAAAATGAAAAAACTACTGGTTTCCCTATTCGTTATTTTGTCGATAAACAGCTTATACGGCCAGGAGTTTAAATGGGCTTATGGTGCCGGTAGCTGGGTCGGGGATCATGCAATTGGCATAAAATCCGATACCGACAGCAATGTTTATCTCACCGGATATATTGGTTTCGGGCCAAGCTCAGGCGATACCATTTTCACCCAATGGGGAGCATATCTTGCTAAGTTTTCCAGCACCGGAACTTTAAACTGGGCAGTAAATTTCGGGACTTTCGATACCTATGGGGTTGATGTTGCCATTGACCCCGATGGAAGTGTATTCCTTGCCGGGGTATATTCGCATGGGTTCAGTTTTCAAGGCATTACGCTTCAAGGCGGACTTCAGTCCCGGATTTTTTTGATGAAATTCGATAAGGATGGCGGGCTTTTGTGGGGGAAGGACTATGGTACAATCAGCAATACTGGCGTTTCGTATGTAAACGCTATCGAACTGGATTCGAACAATAACATTTATTTGGGTGGGCATTTTAAAAGCAGGATTAAACTGGGTGATTCAACATACTTTGTGAGAGGACAGGAGGGTGGCTACTCCGACATGCTGCTGGTTAAGCTTTCGTCCGATGGCGAAGTGCTTACGGTAAAAAACCCGGGCAGCATTTCCAACGAATTTATTTACGATATTGCCGTAAATCAGGATGGTATTTTTATTGCTGGCTTTTTTGGCAGAAGTGTTATCGAAGTAGATACGTTGCAATACCATAGCCCAAAAGGAAACTTGGGCTGCATAATCAAGTATTCACATTCGGGTAAGTTGCAATGGGTTAATACCATAAATGCACCCTTATTGTCCGAAACCTATTCAATTACCACCAACCAGAATGGGGAAGTAATAGTTGCAAGCCGCTGGGTCTCAGGCAATGGATTTGATGGTGAACAAATTTCCATAACAAAATATTCCGCAAGCGGAAAATTGCTGAACAATCAACTTATTGATCAAGCCGTTAATGTCAGCAGTTATGTGGAAGGTGCTTTTACCCGCCGAAGGCTCGATTTAGCATCCTTTGTTAACTGTGTTTATTTAACAGCAAGCCTATCTGATATTCTTAATATTGCCCATTTACAATTTGCTTCAAGTGGCGGCAGGGATGCTGCGCTTGTTAAATATAACGAAATTGGGTTCCCCCAATGGCTAACATCGGCGCAAGGCACAGGCAACGACGAAGGCTTGCGGGTGCGGTCGGTTAGCAATGCTATTTTTATGGCTGGCGACTATTGCAGCGGACAACTCAGTTTTGGAAACCACACCATCAACAACCATAGCGGGAACAACGATCCCGATTTCTTTTTGACCAAGCTAATTGATACAACTTCCATACTATGCCCAAGTGTTGATAGTTTTGCTGTTTCTTATCCGGCAATACTATGCCATGGCGATTCAGCCCTGATTTCGATTGAAAACCAGTATGCAACCTATACCCTATGGTTCCGCAACGGCGAAAAGTTAAACCACGATGATGAAAAACAGATATTTATAAAAACCGAAGGCATTTATACAGTGCTTATTAACCAAAATACACGTTGCCCTGTCCCCGAAATTACGGTTCAGGTTGACCCTGTCGGAAACCAGGTTCCTGCAACCGATATGGTAATTTATCCCAAACCCCTTGCCCATATCGAGGGCTTAGGGACAGTATGTTTTGGCGACACCCTTTCGCTTTCCACCCCGGCTGATGAAAGATATAGGTATAGCTGGGCTGTTCCCGCACCACTTGCCCATTCCGACACCACAAACCCAACCATTAATGTTGTAATGACAGCGGAAAAGCAGTCGGAACTATTTCATGTACAGGTTATTGATAAACTAAGCGGTTGTTTTAGCACCGATACCTTTGCCGTACATATTAACCCCAAGCCAAGCCTTTCGCTGCATTGGTTAAATTATACTATTTGGCTACACAGCACCAACACCGATTCAGTTCAATGGTATTTTGAAGGGCAACAGTTGCCCGGATTCTCAAATGCCCAATCTATCCAGCCCCAGAACAAAGGCTATTACTATGTTAAAGGGTTTAATAAATACGGATGCCAAAGCATTTCGGATAGTATATTGATTGATAAAATCTTTGGTATCCAAAACCCGCAATCAGGTGTAAGCCTGTATCCTAACCCTGTGCTTAATTTTATTTACATCAACCTAACAACCCCAGCCGAAAAAATCGAATTGATCGATATCACCGGAACTTTACTACGAACCTTTTATAACCAATCTGTTTTAAGTGTAGGCGATCTGAAAAAAGGCATCTATATTTTAAAAATCTACTCCAAACAGCAATTAAATACGGTTAAGATAATTAAGGAATAGGATTATATTTGTTGTCGTTTGTTTAATACTATTGGATGTTTGGGTACAAAATAAAATGAACAACACAAGGATATAAAATGGAAACTTTGGATACAACCAATACCGCAATAAACCCAATTGGTTTGGTTTCTATAAATTAGTATCGCAGTGTATCGCATAACACACATAATCAGTAAAATCACAGAAAATGAAGAATGTTCAAATTGTTGCATTTATTTTATTTGCATTTATTTTTAAAAATCAAGATGTAATTGCTCAGCAATATGATGAGTTTGAATCTAAAGGTGAGATCGTAAATGGTTTCAAAGAAGGCAAATGGGTAGATGTAAATAAGAATGGAGTAGTTTACAAAGAATATTTCTATAAAAGTGGCATACCTACAGGAACTTGGAAGACATTTTGTCCAAACGGACAAATTCGCAATGAAAGTGTGATTTTAAATGAAAAGATTCTAAGCTATAAGATATATAGACCTAATTTGGCCAGCGTTGTAATAAGCTGCGATTCTGGCTTTTCGAAAAAACAATATTTAAAACTTGTTGATTTTGAGAATTATTTCTATAAAGATCAATTATATAAAAAAGGCCTGCAAGATAATGGGATGAAATTAACACCATTGTACGAAAATGAATGGAAAGAAAAGCTCAACACAACAATTCATTCCTTGTATATGAATGTTGAAGTTTCACTGAACTACTCCAATGGATTAGTCCAATCATTGATGTCGTTTGACAAAGTCAAAGGTCTTTTGCAAGTTGACTACTTATATGATAAGCATGATCTTGTTAAAAGAAAAAACTTTTATGAAAACGGGAAACAGACAAAGTCAATTTTCTATAAGAATGGTGTTTTAGAAAAAGAAGAATTGATTAGTGACTGAAGAATATTGATTGATTGTGCTTTAATTTTGACTAAAACAGCAAATGTCTTTCAAAAGATTAATATTAACCTCCCATTTCTGTACCAATCCTTTCGAATGGTTTCCATAATCTAAAACACTCCATTCCAGTCCGTCTGCTTTTCCGGTGCGTTCCACTAAATCCTTACTCTTTGCAAAATTACCAAAAACCCATCTCAACAATAAAAAATCCCTGCCACACCTTAGCAGGGATTTTTTATTCTTTAGCTTCCACATCGCATAGTTGCTGTTCCATGTAATTGGATTTGGCAGGTAGCATGAGGTCCAACTGGTACTATTCGCTATGGATTCGGTGCCGATTAGATTCTAAATTTATTGGCATTAGTACTTTTTCAATCGTCATTTTGACAGTTTCAATATTTTAAATGCCCCTTTGGCAACAATAAAAAATACTGTTGTACCAACTATAAGGTCGGGATAATTTGAGTTTGTTAAATAAACAAGTATGCCTGCTGCAATTACCCCAAGGTTTGCAATTACGTCGTTAGATGTAAAAATCATGCTTGCTTGTATATGTGCTTCCTTGCTTTTGCTTTTTTGTAGTAAATACAAACAAAGCCCATTGCCGATAAGTGCAAGGATTGAAATAATTATCATTGTTTGAAATGCCGGAACGGTTTCATCTGCAACAAATCTTCTTATAACTTCACTGAAGCCGAAAACCGCAAGTGTCAACTGGAAATAGCCTGCCGATTTTGCAATGTTCTTTTTCCTTGCCATTGTGCCGCCAACCGCAAAAACTGCAAGCCCATAAACAATGCTATCGGCAAGCATATCCAAACTGTCGGCAACAAGTGCCATTGAATTTGAAATAAAACCTGTTGTAAGTTCAAGTGCAAAAAATAAAAAGTTGATCGCTAAAACTTGCCAAAGCAATTTTCTTTCCTTGTTGGTATTGCCGGATTCGTAACTATCTGCCGCAACGCTGTTAACAAGTGAAGTGTCAAACTTTAAATCGTCAAGGCGCTGAAAAATCTGGTCGTAGTTATCGGTATGAAAAACGGTCAGTTGTCTGTTAGCAATATCAAAATCCAACGAGTTGATGTTTGTCAAGCCGCTGAGTTTCATCCGTATCATTTGCTCTTCGGATGGGCAGTCCATTTTTGATATCCTGAATATCGTTTTTTGCATCGGTTTTCCATATTTTTCGGCAGTTCCTGCATAAATGCTACAGGCATAATAGCACACCTAAACAAGAATTAGCTTCAATTTATAACACGACAAAGTATCATTGGTTTTTCGGGTTCTACTGCCAATATAGTGGTAAAAGTATTTTGCGGGAAGACATAAGCTGCCAGGCTAAACCTAAAAACAATTTCTCAATTACAAATATGGGTTTTGATGGCAATAAACCTGACTTCAAATGGTTTCCCTTCATAAGTTGGGAAATCATTTTTAAGGCAAATTCCGCCTTTTAACTTCAGACCCCTAAGTGCCTAATAGCCTAAAGCCTAAAAGCCTAATAACCTAAAGCCCGTAGTAGAACAATTTATTGCCCTATCAATACCCTTCCCATTTCGAGAAATCATAACTTTTATAGGCATCGCAGCGCGAGCAAAGAGTAATTTTTTCCCTTTCGCCTTTGTTGAGGAATTCGCGGTACTGTTGGTTGGTTTCGCCAAGCCAGATTTCGGCTACGGTATTTTCTTTCACGTCACCAATTATTGACTTCCCAAAAGCATCCCAGCAACAAATGGTTGCCCTGCCATCAACCATAAAAAACATTTCGCGTTTTATTTTCGGACACGGTGCATGGTGGCACTCAGTCTGTCCCGACCATGGCCAATCGTATAGCTCGGTTATGGTTGCCGAATCGGCATACTTACTCCAATATTCAACATAATCTTTTTGCTCCGAACGGTTGCATTCCAGGTTTATCATACGCACTTCAATGTAACACTTGCTCTGCTGACGGTTACGCTCGTCAATAAAATCGTGAATGTTCTGAACAATCTTCTCGAATTTCCCCCCTCGCCCACTTTGCAAAAATGTTTCCTCCGTAAACCCGTCGAGGCTGAACCGCACATAGTCTAATCCAGCAGAAATCAAAGCTTTAACATCGGTTTTTGACGAAAAATGGCCATTTGAATTAAACTCAACTTTGGCTGTTGGATCTAATTTTATGTAACGGATAATTTCAGGAAGTTTCAGGTCAACCGTGGGTTCGTTGATCATAAACGGGCGATAAACGATATTCCGGCCACGGCTCTCGTCAATTATTTTTTTCCAAACCCATTCCTCCATTACTTTGGGGCCGCGGTCCATTTCGTTGTGAGGACAAAAAACGCAGTGGCTGTTGCACAGTATGCTTGTTTCAATTTGGATAATTTCAGGAAATAAAACCATAATTCTGTTTTAGGTGGTTATAAATACGCTCGGTTGCGCCTAAGTTATTGTAAATTAAATTTTTGGCTTTACTGCCGATCTCACTTCGGTATAAATCGTTTGTGACTAATTTTTCAAGAATTTCTTCGATTTGGGCGGCATTTTCAACGGCAAATGCACTGCCAGTTTTCATCAATTCCCCGGCTTCGAATGAATTGGAATTTACCGGGCCAAAAATTACAGGTTGGCCAAAAACAGCAGGTTCCATAACATTATGCACCCCCGAACTGAAACTGCCACCAACATAAGCCAGATTGGTCTGCATATAAATCCGCGCTAGCATACCAACGGTATTAATGATAGCTATCCTTTTCGCAGTACCCCCATTTTTTTCAAAATCGGTATATCGCTCACTATCCAAACCTGCCCGGTTTAAAGTGTTTTCAATGTCGGCAATATGCGATTCGTGCAATTCGTGCGGCACCAGGATGGCAAGCAGCCCGGTATGTTTTTTCATTATATTTATAAATGCCGGTAGTAAATGTTTTTCATCGGCAGGCCAAATACTACCGGCCATAAAAACCAAGCCTCCCGGCTGTTTGAAAATTTTCACGTTGCCGGCTTTCTCCACTTTTTGGGCTTTGTTGTAAACCTGGTCGAAACGGGTGTCACCGGTCATCGTCATACGTTCAGGAAACGGGAAAATGCGTAAAAACCTCTTTGCATCTTCGTCAGAAATGGGAAAAATATGGTCGAAACAATTGTAAAAAGATTTGTTAAGCAATCCGGCCAAGCCTTTGTCCCTGCCTGAATTTTCGCTCAAAGTTGCAGCGGTAAGAACAGTTGGTATTTTTAATTTCGATGCCACTTTAAGATGGTTTGGCCAAACATCAAATTTTGAAATACACCACAAATCGGGTTTTAAAAGTGAAAAAAGTTTTCGCGCATTTGATCGGGAATCGAGCGGAAGATAAATTTTTAAATCAACAAACGGATTGTTCTTCAGGAATTTGTAGCCTGATGGCGAGAAAAATGACATGATAATGTAACAATCGGGATTTGCCTTTTTCATCTTTTCAATAATAGGCAAAGCCTGTTCGCTCTCGCCTACTGAGGAAGCATGGAAAAATATCCTGTTTTTGCCGGAAGCATTTGCGGCAAGCTCTTTTTCAATAAATTGGAATTGATTTTTGCGGCCTTCGTAGCCTGTTTTCATTTTTGCATTGAAAAACCTGCCTACGAAAAAAGCGGGTTTAAGCAAAGGAACCACAAAAATCCTATACAGAAAAAACATTAAATTACCCATTCTCGCCTGCTGCTTTCAGATTATTGGTACAACATTTATTTCAGATTTCTATTGAAACATTTCTATTTGAGTAAGCTTTCCAATGCTTCTACCACATTTTCGCTATTGATGGTATTCATACAGTTAAAGTGTTTTTTCGGGCATTTGTTCAATCCATTGTGCGTACAAGGCCTGCAAGGAATCGATTTTTCGACTACCACACTTTTTTCTGGTAACGGGAAATACCCAAGTTCCTTTACAGTCGGGCCATAGATGCCAACAACTGGCTTTTTGAATGCCTGCGCCAGATGTAGCATTCCCGAATCGTTGCCAACAAAAGCCACACATTCCGAAAGCAATGCTGCCGAATCCAGCAAACTGAATTCTCCGGCAAAATTAGCTGAAGTTGCAACAAGTCTGCTTTGAATTTCGGCACAGAGTTCCCTGTCGTTTTTCCCGCCTATAAAAGCGATCCAGCCATTCCTGTTTTTAACCAGATGTTCTGCAACTTCGGCAAACCTTTCGGGAAGCCAACGCTTGTTCGAGAAACTGGCACCCGGACAAAGTACAAATAGATTTTTATCGGAAGTATAACCGCTTAGGTTCAAAGCCTGTTTTACCTTTTCAATATTTTGGTCAGTGAAAAAAACTTCGGTCCCGGCATTGTCGTACTTTACGCCTTGTTTTTCGACAGCTTCAAAATATCGTAACAACACAGGTTTAGCCTTTCCATAAATATTTATCCCTAAATAAACCAACAAAGTACGGTGGAATAATTGCTTGCTGTAACCTGTTTTTAAAGGGATATTTAAACCCGTTTTGAGGTATAAACTTCTGAAATTCTGATGTATATCTATTAACCAATCGTAATTTTCGAGTTTCAACCGATTTTTGAATTCTTTCAGGCTTTGCCCTTTTTCAAAAACCAGCACATTGCTGATATGAGGGTTGTAAGCAACCGTTTCGAGAAATTGTTTTTTGACCATGAAATCAATCTGTGCTTCGGGATATTTTTGCCTCACACAGCGTATCAAAGCCGAGGTAAGGATAATATCGCCGATGGAACTCAGCCTGATTATTAGTATTTTATATGGTTTTTCCAAGGTTTTTTATTGGTGCGCAAAGGTAAAGTAAAATAGTTCACTATTGGTTGGTGTCTGTACTTTTGTAAATATTAGGTCAATACGCCTTTCGCAAAACCAGGGAATACAATGGGTAAAATATATCCCGAATTTTCTTCTTTCCAACAAATACAAGTTACCCAAAAAGGAAAAGCGGATAAAAAGGAAAAGAAAATCCTGGTTTCAGCAGGTTTATCCTTTTTATCCGCTTTACTATTTCAAATTTACTTTTTCAGGCAAGGTGCCTTGCTTATACTTTATTTTCCTTTATGAACAATGCACTTATTGCGCCTAAGAACATACTAACCCCCGCCATTACAATGCACAGTATCGGGTTGTCGGCAAAGAAATATTTTAATATCAGGCCACTAAAAATACCGCTCACTATTTGAGGGATAGTTATTGACATATTGAACAATCCCATATAAATCCCCATCCTTTTAGGTGGGATGGAACTTGCCAACATGGCATAAGGCATGGCCAGAATACTTCCCCAGGCAAAACCTATGCCTATCATTGGAATTATCAGGTAATTGGGGTCGCTGAACACAAGGAACGATAACAAGGAAATGCCGCCAATGCTGAGTGCCATTGCATGTGTAACTTTTTTCGAAAGCCGTTTTGCAACCACTGGCAGCAACATGGCAATTATGGCCGAAACGCCGTTATAAACCCCAAAAAGTATCCCAACCCAGTTGCCTGCTTCCTGAAATGCGGGTGAATTTGGGTCCGAAGTGCCGTAAAATTTCAAAGCAACGGCTGGTGTGGTGTAAACCCACATCGAAAATAAAGCAAACCAACTGAAAAACTGAACGAGCAATAATTTTATCATGATTGGTGGAATGAAAAACTTTTTAGGTTTTTCCTCTACCTCGGCACTTTTCACCAATTCGTCGGGTGGGTATTCGGTTGTAGTGAAAACCGTCCACATAATAGTTGACAACAACACAAAGGCACCAAAATAAAACGAAAAAGTAACGTTATCGGGAACAAGGCCTGCTGCACCTGCATCTTTTGAAACTCCGAACCAATTTCCTAAGATATAGGGAAGCCACGACCCAACCACAGCGCCAATCCCAATCAACAATGTTTGAACCGAAAATCCCAGAGTATGCTGTTCTACCGGAAGTTTATCAGCTACCAAGGCGCGGAACGGCTCCATCGAAATATTGATAGATGCGTCCATTATCATTAAGAGGCCGCCACCGATAAACATGGGTGCGATAAACGAGGCTAAATGTGGCGCGTTGGGCATCAGCACAAGTGCAATGCTTGTCAACAAAGCCCCAACAAGAAAATACGGTCTGCGCCTTCCTAAGCGGCACCAGGTTTTGTCGCTCATATAACCGATTATCGGCTGGATGATCATACCGGTAATTGGGGCTACAAGCCAAAACCAGCTAAGGTGGTGAACATCGGCGCCGAAAGTCAACAATATACGTGAGGCATTCCCGTTTTGCAGCGCAAAACCAAATTGTATGCCCATAAACCCGAAACTCATGTTCCAGATTTGCCCAAATGAAAGGCGAGGTCTTTTTCCCATAGCTCTGAATAATTATCGTGTAGCGATACCACAAAAATATTATTTCATTTGGAATATCTAAGGTAAATATTTAAAAATTATTGGTTTCGGGGTTTTGGTGAGAGATAATCGGTCGTAGGATTGCACTTTTCAGTATATAAGTCAAGCTATGAATGAATATTGTATTTGGAAAAAAGGGAATACGGAAGAGAACAAGCCAATTCAGCTAAACTGTAAAAGATGCATTTGAAAGTTCTTCCCTAAAGGCTATCCTTTCCCAATTCTTTCTTTAAAATATTCTCGAACCGTGTCCGGCTCAAATAATGGTCTTCAAGCAGCTTGCCGTCCTTTATCAAGCTAAAAGTCCCAAACCCGGAAGGTGCATTTCGGGCTTCTTCAGGTGTTAACAGCTTTGTGACTTTCATTTCTATACCATAATCCGAGGCTGCTTGCACCAAATCA
>CAJAXK010000152.1 GCA_903946925.1 uncultured Bacteroidales bacterium
CCAACCTCTGGGCAATGTGCAAACACCACTACCATGGATGTTGTTGTCTACCCTAAGGTTACGCCTACATTCGCTGCTTTAGGCCCTTATTGTGTCGGGGCAACCCCAGGCGCATTGGTGCTGACCTCCACAAACGGCATCACAGGGATTTGGAATCCAGCAAGTATCAGCACCGCTTCTGCCGGAACAATCACTTATACGTTTACGCCAAATTCTGGCGAGTGTGCAACGACAACAAGCATGGATGTTGTTGTCAACGCCAACGTTATGCCAAACTTTGCTGTTTTAGGCCCATACTGTGTCGGGGCGACACCAGGTGCATTGGTGCTGACTTCCACAAACGGCATCACCGGGATTTGGAATCCAGCAAGTATCAGCACCGCTTCAGCCGGAACAACCACTTATACATTTACACCAACCGCTGGTGAGTGTGCAACCATTACCACCATGAATGTTGTTGTCAACGCCAATCTTACGCCTACCTTCTCGGCTTTGGGTCCATACTGTTTTGGGGCAACACCAGGCGCATTGGTGCTGACTTCCACAAACGGTATCACAGGAATTTGGAATCCAGCAAATATCAGCACCGCATCAGCCGGAACAAACACTTATACATTTACGCCAAATGCTGGTGAGTGTGCAACAGCTACAAGCATGGATGTTTCATGTATTGCAGTTCCTTTGGCAGGAACTATTACGGGTTCGCAATCGGTGGCACCTAATTCAACCGGACTGGTTTATTCAATCCCAACAATCCCAAGTGCAACCTCCTATATATGGACTGTACCTACCGGGTTTACGGTTGCTTCAGGTGCAGGAGCCAATTCCATAACTGTTAGCGCTACCAATTCTGCCGTTTCGGGCGTGGTTACGGTAAAGGGTACAAATACATCCTGTGGCGATGGCCCTGAATCAAGTTTAAATGTGGAAGTCCTAAAATCACTTTCGGTAAACGTATTGCTCGAAAGTCTTTACAATGGCTCAGCCACCTTGAACAAAGCACAGGATGCAACTGGCGATAAATATCCAGGCAATGTAGCCGATCAGATCAGTATTGAGCTGCACAGCCCAACCAATTATGCTACGATAATTTATTCGGTAAACAACGTAAATTTAAGTACATCTGGGGTTGCCACCTTAACTTTGCCCCTAACTTATTCTGGCACCTATTATTTAACCATAAAACATCGTAATTCGATAGAAATTACCTCTGCTGCACCTGTTTCATTTGACAGCGGCTCAGTAAGTTATAGTTTCGATTCGCCAGAAAAAGCTTTTGGTGGCAACCTAAAATTGCTTGCAAGCGGTGAATACGGAATTTTCGCCGGTGATGTTAATCAGGATGGCGTGGTTGATGCAGCCGATTTGGTTTCTGTTGATAATGCTGCCGCTGCATTTTCTACCGGCTATATCAATAACGATGTAAACGGGAATGGCTTAGTTAATGATTCTGATGTTGTGATAACTGGAAACAATGCAGCCGTCTTTGTTGCGGTAAAAAAGCCCTGACACAGAAAATATTGTTCAATTATTTAAAAATCAACAATATCCCCTGCCCTATCTGTAATTGGCTAAAACTAGTTCGGATTATAGCCATTCTTTTAACCAAGGTTTCCTTTCGGTTTAAGTTTGATCAATAATCAAATTAGACTACACCAAGTATTGCATTTAACATTCAATTGGTGTACGTTTGACCCTTAAATATATTTACAATGAAAATACTGATTATCAACATAAAAGAGTTGGTTGGCATTGATGAATCCAATTCTCCTTTTTTCAAAGGCCCCGAAATGGGGAAATTGAACACCATCAAAAATGCGTTCCTTTTTATTGAAAAAGGCCTGATCCTTGAGTTTGGGGGCATGGATAGCTTGTTTATCCCCGAAGACTGGAAACGCAAAGGCATTAAAGTAATTGATGCCACAGGCAAACTTGTATTTCCTTCCTTTTGTGATTCGCATACCCATCTGGTTTATGCCGGTAGCCGCGAGATAGAATATGTTGACAAAATAAAAGGTTTATCCTACGAGGAAATCGCCAAACGCGGTGGCGGGATTTTAAACTCCGCAAAGCGGTTGCACAATGCTTCCGAAACCGAATTGATAGGCGACGCCCTCGCCCGACTGGAAGAAATAACCTGGCTTGGGACTGGTGCGGTCGAAATAAAGAGCGGGTATGGCCTCAATACCGAGGATGAGCTGAAAATGTTACGGGTAATAAGGGATTTGAAGGGTTTGTCGCCTTTAACCATTAAGACTACTTTCCTTGGGGCACATGCCATCCCACTCGAATATCGTGGAAAGCAGCATGAATATGTTGATTTGATAATCAACGAAATGATACCTCAAGTAGCTGCCGAAGAATTGGCCGATTATATTGATGTTTTCTGCGACAAAGGATTTTTTACTGTTGAGGATACGGAACGGATTTTAATGGCCGGAATGAAACACGGTTTGAAACCCAAGATCCATGCCAACGAGTTGGATTATTCAGGCGGCATACAGGTTGGCGTTAAATATGGGGCTTTGTCTGTTGATCACCTTGAATACACTGGCGATGCCGAAATACAAGCATTGAAAGATTCGGAAACTATGCCCACAATATTGCCAGGGGCAGCCTTTTTCCTGAATATGGTACATGCCCCGGTACGTAAAATGATTGATACCGGACTGCCAGTTGCTTTGGCAAGCGATTTTAACCCAGGATCCTCGCCATCGGGAAACATGCAATTAATCCTTTCAATGGGATGTGTGCAATACCGCATGACTCCCGAAGAGGCAATAAACGCTACTACGCTCAACTCAGCTTATGCCATGGGCGTTAGCGATGAACTGGGAAGTATTTCCATAGGCAAAAAAGCCAATATTTTTATCACCAAGCCCATTCCTGGAATCGAATTTATGCCTTATGCTTTTGGCAGCAATAAGGTTGATACCGTAATTTTAAACGGTAAACTGCTTTAGCATGTAGTGGGCATACAGCTTAATAAATACCAAAAAGCAAAGGCCACCGAATTAGTGGCCTTTGTTTTTTATAAACTTAGCAGAGTAATTTACTTGAATAATTACCAAACCCTATTTATTGGTTTTTGATTATTTTTTGAACTTCGGTAAACCCATTTATCTGGATTTGTACAAAATACAATCCGTTTTCAAGTTTTTTGCCGCTATCAGTGGTCCCGTCCCATTTATAGGTGCGGTTTCCGGCACTGAAAGAATCGTTGAGCAAAGTTGCTACCTTTTTTCCAGAGGCATCCAGAACGCTGATGTATGCCTGTGATGGCTTCTCGCAATTTAACTCCACGGTGGTTTCGCTGTTGAACGGGTTTGGAAATATTTTCAAGCTTGCCCCAGCTTTTGCGAGGTCATTAATCCCAACGCCAAGAGGCACCCAATCGGCAACAATGTTTTGGTAATAGGTTGCATTTACTGGCGTAATATGCTGAATGGCAGGCCCTTTGTCGAATTCAACGGTTAAAAACGGCCCAAGGTTCCCGTTTGTATTTGAATTAGTACTTGTATATTCAACCCAAATCTGATAAATGCCATCAGCCACTTCAACACCTGAGGCATTTTTCCCATCCCACATAACGGTATGGGTTTGATGCGATGTTAAAGTTGATCCTGTTATTGCAGAAACGCTGTTGCCAGCCGAACTTGCATTCCACTTCACCAGATGTTGCTTGCGGTTGTTGGCCATCACTTTCCGCGAAACCACAAAATTGCCCTGTGCATCTTTTATCCAAATTGCAAACACATTTTTAGGCGAATAAGTGGAGTTGTTGGTAACTGTTTTAACCGTAAATGTCAACTTGCCTGGTGTTATCCCAAGCTGGTTATCGGTAGTTTGACCCAACATGGTTACCGAGTTCGCCATCAATAAAAGCAATACAGCAAACTTAAAAGTGTTAAATCCTTGGTTCATCTTTTCTTAGTTTGAAACAAAAGTACAAAACAATTGTCGTTATACATGCGATTATATAAATGTTAAAATCCAGGTTAGCCTCTTCCATTATTTTGGCCACAAATAATATAAATAAACCAAATAAATCCCAATCATAAAAATCCCTTCATCGCGTTTAAGCGTGTAGCTGGCCCTTAAAAATGGCAACAACAGCAAAGTAGCACCCAGCATGGCATATAAATCGAAATTGCTGATGGCTATTGCCGAAAGTGGTTTAATAAGGCTTGAAAACCCTATAATGCCAAGTATATTGAAAATATTGGAACCGATTACGTTTCCAATGGCAATATCATATTCTTTTTTAATTGTTGCAACAATTGATGAAGCCAATACGGGTAAACTGGTGCCGGCAGAAATTATTGTGAGGCCTATGATGGTTTCGCTAACACCCCAGGCATGGGCAATAAAAACCGCACCTTTCACCAGCAATTCGGATCCTGCAACTAAAACACCTATCCCGAACACTACCAGTGCTAAAGACCAATACGATTGAGTTTTTGCATTGCTCGGTTTTATTTCAGTACTGGAATTTGTATCTGTTTTCTTTTCGCGATGTGCCAGTAGTATGTTGATGAGTGTATAAAGAACAATTCCCACAACCAAAATACCACCTTCCAATCGACCAATAAGCCTGTCGGCGAACAGGAACATAAATCCGATTGTTGCCAGTATAAGTATTGGGATATCAAATTTTAAAACTTGAAGTTTGATTTTTAAAGGCAAAAACCAGGATGAAATCCCAAGTATAACGAGGATGTTAAATATATTGCTACCAACAACATTACCAATTGCAATATTGCCATGCCCTGAAATGGCAGAATTTAGGCTAACAAACAATTCGGGGGAACTGGTGCCAAAGGCAACTACCGTCAACCCTGTTAACAAAGGGGATACCCCAGCCTTGATGGCAAGTGCAGTACTGCCTTTTACCAACCATGTGGCTCCAAAATACAAAAGCACGAGAGCCGTAAAAATATAAAGCAATGAAAGAAGCATAAAAAAAAGATTACGTTTGATAAACCCAAATTTCAGAAGGAAAGTTCATTAGTTCAATAACTATGAGTCCACTCCGAAAACCCTAAAAAAAAAGGAAACCACAGAGGCACTGAGAACACAGAGGAACACAGAGTATTGTTAATGAGTACTATATACTTCGTGAAACTTTGTGATTTTGTGCCTTTGTAGCGAAAAAAGACTTTTCGGAGTGGTCTCAACTATTTATTTTTGTTTGTTATAATGTGTCGTTCCGGATGTCTTGGAAATTCTTATTGAAACATTTTGTTTGTGTTTCTTTTCAGGGTTTGAAGTCAAATTGTTTCAAAATATCTTTCATTGCTTTGCTGTCAGGCTGTTGCTGTTCATAATCTGGAATTAAAGTTGGGCCGCCCATAGTTACTGATGGTTGTTTGAATTCCATTTTGCCCGGAATAAATGTACGGGCCGATAAATGTAATTCCTTGGCTAAAGTTACATCTGCAAGATGTTTGCAATTTTCAGCATTTATTCCGCTTCCGGGCATAATCGAAATGCGGTTGTTTGCCTTTTTTATCAATTCTGCAATTTTATCAATTCCTTGTATGGCTGTTTGTTTCCCTCCCGAAGTAAGTATCCTTTCGCATCCAGTGCCAATAATTGTCTCCAATGCAATATCCAAATCGTTCGACATATCAAAAGCCCTATGAAAAGTTACATTCATTGGAAGAGCTGAATCAACAACAATCTTCATCCGTTTTGCATCCACGCTCCCATCACTGTTAAGGATACCTGCGACAATCCCTTTCATTCCCGCTATTTTGGCTGCGGCTATATCCAATAGCATGGTTTCGAACTCTCTTTCCGAATAGCAAAAATCACCTTCTCGCGGCCGGATCATAACATGGATTGGCAATTTGATATACTTTTTCGCAAGCCTTATGGTTGCAGCCGATGGGGTTAACCCACCTTCGGCCGGAGCGGAACAAAGTTCTATGCGGTGGGCACCAGCATTAAATGCCGTAATGGCAGATTCGAGGTTGAAAACGGCAATTTCTAAAAGCATAAATCGAGTTTTTTTAGACGCCAAAAATAGTGTATTAGACTAACATCCTTATGGTTTTAATGTGTTAACTTTGTCAAAAAACCAGCATCTGGCATACCAACCACAATTAAAAATTGATTGCGTTTTGCAAAAAAAAGATTTCAGGGCTTAAGCTATTGAATATCAATAAAAGTGCAGGATAATATTTTTTTCAAATGTACCCTTTCTCTTCTATTTTGCTAATTTTGCACTGCTATTTATAGCGAATAATTTGTTAAAACATTGAAAAACAAAAATATATGAAGCAATTAATAGAGTGCGTGCCAAATTTTAGCGAAGGTTGCAACATGGCAATTATCAAGCAGATAACCGACCAGATAGAAGCTATTGAAGGAGTAAGGTTGTTAGATGTGGATCCCGGAAAAGCAACTAACCGTACAGTTGTAACCTTTGTTGGTACGCCCGATGAAGTGATAGAAGCAGCATTCCAGGCTGTTAAAAAAGCCTCCGAAGTGATTGACATGCGCACCCATAAAGGTGAACATCCACGTTTTGGAGCAACTGATGTTTGCCCGCTCATTCCAATAGCGGGTATAACCATGGACGAAGTAGTTGTTTATGCACGCAAATTAGCCGAACGGATTGGCAATGAAATTGGTATTCCTGTTTATTGTTACGAAAATGCCGCCTTTACCGAGGAACGCCGCAACCTTGCAAACAATCGCTCAGGCGAATACGAAGGTTTGCATCGTAAACTAAATGACCCACATTGGAAGCCTGACTTTGGCCCGTCAGTATTTAATGATAAAGTGGCTTTAACGGGTGCTACAGCAGTTGGTGCCCGCGACTTTCTGGTAGCTTACAATATAAACCTCAACACAACATCGGTCCGTCGGGCTAATGCAGTTGCATTTGATATCCGCGAAAAAGGCCGACCTGTACGCGAAGGGAATTTGGTAACAGGAAAAATAAAGAAAGATGAAAATGGTAAAGAAATCTGGAATCCCGGCTCATTAAAAGCTTGTAAGGCTATTGGGTGGTTTATCGAAGAATATGGTATTGCCCAGGTTTCCATCAACCTTACTAATATAAGTATAACACCAGTTCACATCGCATTCGAGGAATCGTGTTTAAAAGCCCAGGATCGGGGTTTACGTGTTACCGGGTCGGAACTTATTGGTTTGGTTCCACTAAAAGCACTAACTGATGCCGGAAAGTATTTCCTGCGCAAGCAACAACGCTCGGTTGGCGTTTCGGAAGGTGAATTGGTAAAAATTGCTGTAAAATCTTTAGGCCTCGATGATTTAAAGCCATTTAATCCCAACGAAAAAATTATTGAATACCTGCTGGCAAACGAAAACGATGATAAGCTCATTGGTATGACATTGGAAGGTTTTGCCAACGAAACGGCTTCGGAATCGCCTGCCCCTGGTGGAGGTTCTATTGCGGCAACTATGGGAGCATTGGGGATTTCATTAGCAACTATGGTTGCAAACCTTTCGTCGCACAAACCAGGTTGGGACGAACGTTGGGAGGAGTTTAGTATTTGGGCAGAAAAAGGGCAAGCCCTAAAGGACGAATTACTTATGTTGGTTGATGAAGACACACGTGCTTTTAACCTTATTATGGACGCTTTTGGCTTGCCAAAAAGCAACGATTCGGAAAAAGCAGCACGAACAAATGCGATACAAGAGGCAACACGATATGCTATTGAAGTGCCATTCAGGGTTATGAAGCGTTCGTTTGAAAGCATGGAAATTATAAAAGCAATGGCCGAAACAGGCAACCCCAATTCGGTTACCGATGCCGGGGTTGGGGCTTTGGCAGCCCGATCTGCAGTTATGGGCGCGTTCTTGAATGTGAAAATAAATGCTTCAGGCCTGCACGATAAAAGTTTTGTGGAAAAAATAATCGCCGATGGCAATCAATTGCAAGAACAAGCAGTTGCAATGGAAACAGAAATACTTGGAATTGTAAACTCGAAAATTTCGTAAAAAGCTTAACTAATTTTAAACAACTGTCTTTCAGCGTTTTTTCGGTTTGGCAAACCAAATGTTGCCAAAATAGAACGGAATAAGCTGAAAGACAGTTTTTTATATGCGGCTACCCTTCGGTTATTTTTGGAGGGCAATATGGCGGGTTTTCTGCTTCTGTAACAAAATTCAAGTAATTATCAGGGCTGTAAACTGTATAAGAAGCTTCGCTGTAGGTATCGGTCCAGAGTTTTGGAGGTTTGGGCATTTTTTTACCCCACTTGAATTCATAACCAAACAACCCACCATCCCTTTCTTCTATCATATCAATTTCCTTTTGATCATACGTTCTCCAAAAATAAAGATTTGGGCTAAACCCTTTGTATGCGTTTCGTTTTATCCGTTCCAAAACCATAAAATTTTCCCAAAGCCCACCCGTATCGTTTCTCATATCAAAGGCATTGAAATTGGAAATAAGTGCGTTACGGATTCCATTATCGTAAAAGTAGTACTTGTTCTTTCCTGCCAATTCATTTCGCAAGTTTCTGCTAAACGCTGACAATGAATATATTATAAATGATTTCTCAAAAAGATCAACATAACGCGCAACTGTTTTGTTATCAATTTGCAACTGACGCCCAATTTCAGAAAAAGAAACCTCGCTACCAACTTGTAAAGCAATCATTTTTAGCAAGTTTACAATGGTTTTATGGCTCTTTATTTTATCCATTTCCAAAATATCCTTCAATAAGTACGAGCCTGTAATTTCTTTCAGGATTTCAATTTTTTCGGCCCTGCTATCGGTTGTCAACACTTCGGGATATGTTCCATATATTAGTAAATCTTCCAGTTTCTGTTGAAGTTCAAACTGAGAATAAACTCCCGAGAGCTCAAGCATAGAAATAGGGAACATATTTAGTGTGAGTTTCCGGCCCGTAAGTGGCTCGCCAATTTGCCCAGCCAACTCAAAGGAAGCTGATCCTGTGGCAATTACCCTAACATTGGGGATGTTATCAACTATTAGTTTCAAGCTATATCCTACATCGCGTATGCGTTGGGCTTCGTCGATTGCAATAATATCCAACCCATTAAGATAGTTACGGATTAGTTGCAAATCCTGTGATTCAAAAACCTCACGGGTGCGGTAATCGTCACCTGTTTCGAAGCGGTATTTTAAATCTGTCTTACTCAGGTATTGCTTAACCAAAGTTGTTTTTCCTATACGCCGCGGCCCTGAAACTATCAAGACTTTGCCTTGTTTCCAGCGGTAATCCAAATTATCATAAGCTCGTGGCAGGTACATCTTTCTGTGTTTTAGCCCACAAATATACAAAATATAAAGATATCAACTACCATTATTTATTTTATTTTAATAAC
>CAJAXK010000153.1 GCA_903946925.1 uncultured Bacteroidales bacterium
CACGAAAAAATACTGGAGAGTGTCGCACTCCAATTCCCAAAATGCTGGGAACTTTCCGTTTTCGGTTGGCAGCCGGAAGGCTTCTTCGCTTATAGCAACGGGATCATAGCAGATAACAATTTCACTTCCGTGGATGAATTGGGATTGGTCCGTTTCAAAAAAGAAACTTATTACTTACCGGCCTTCAGCAAAATATACAAGGATGAACGTGCGGATAACGACCGCTATGAATACGACCGCTTCCTCGTCTATAAACCCGACCAGCGCACTTCCTGGACAGAATGGGCTACACTGATGCACACCGTTTTCCATTACAACAACAACGGGATGTGGGCTACCCTGTTTACCATGATGTCGGCCTACCGTTCCGTTATCTTCCCCATAGACCGGCTGTTCACCAGCCTCTTCTTCATCGGGCCAACCGAATCCGGCAAATCAAAAGTGGCCGAAAGCATCCGTGCCCCTTTCATGCATGGCGCACCCCTTTTCAACCTCAATTCAGGCACCGACGCCGCATTCTTCACCACCCTCGAACGCTTCAGGGATATCCCGGTAATCCTTGAAGAATACAACGACTACCAGATTTCCGACGTCAAATTCCAGGGCCTCAAGGCTGCGGTGTACGACAACGAAGGCAAACAAAAACGCAAGGATGCAACCAGCAAGGATATAGACGTGAGCAAAGTAAATTGTTCACCGGTGCTGCTTGGGCAGGAAGGCCCCGAGCGCGAC
The DNA here is from genome assembly GCA_903946925.1 of uncultured Bacteroidales bacterium. GTDB lineage: Bacteria > Bacteroidota > Bacteroidia > Bacteroidales > UBA4417 > UBA4417. The sequence goes on from CAJAXK010000153.1 coordinate 733, forward strand.
GACGGCTCCCTCGGAAATCGCGTGGTACTGCTCCATGTCCCCAAAAAAGACAACTGGACTGACGAAGAAGTGAACCTTTTCAAAGACCTCAAAGACCGCGAGCGCGACGGCCTAAGCAACATTGCAATCGAAATCATCAAACGCCGACCGCTAATCCAGCAGCACTTCGCCAAATACATGCGCTTCTACCAGAAACAGGTGAAACAGGATATTCAGGACGAAGGCGGGCAATACCAAACCCGCATCATCAATACGGTAAGCCTCTTTATCGCCATGGCAAAACTCTGGTGCGAGCATGTCCCCGAACTGCCTTTACCATTCCGCTTCACCGATTTTTACGACGTGGCCAAAAAGCAGATCATCCACCAAAGCGAGGACCTGAGCAGTTCAAACCGCCTATCCGTTTTCTTCGATACCATCTCCATGCTTTACACCCAGGGACAGATCATCGCCGGACGTGAATTTGAAATAATTACTGAAAATGCAATATCGGTACAGCTTTCTAAAGCCGAATCCAGGGAAATCAGCTGGCAAGGTAAATCCAAGAGGGTATTATACCTTATTGTGAACGATGTAATTCAAATTTATCAAAAACTACATAATTCTGAAAGCCTTAAATTGAGTGCTTTGCGAACCTATCTTAGGGATCATGTTTCCTATTTGGGCCAAATTCAAAGCCGCCGTTTTACCTACGAATTTGAAGCATGGGAAGCCGACCAGTTTAATAACTCACAACCAAAACGAGTTATCAAAAAAGCATCAAGGAGCACAAGTTGCATTGCCTTGGATTATGAAAAACTTGCAGCCATTGGTATCGACCTGGATAAATTGAGAATACCACAAATCCCAGATATTTTGCCTTCAATTCATACAGCAACTTTGGAAACGCAAGAACCACTCACATTAAGCAAAAAAACTGATGATGAACTGCCTTTTTAACCCATCAGTTTAAACCCGCTTCCGCACATTATTTCATTAATAAATTGCAAAATGTTGAAAAATAATTTGGCTTTTTTAACCGGTAAAAAGCGTTCCACAGTTCCACAGTTCCACAAACATGCTAATGATAACAATAATAATCTAATAATCAATAATATATACATCAGAAATTCGTGTGGAACGTTTTTAAATTTGTGGAACTTGTGGAACGGCTTTGTAATTATTTTTATCAAGTCATTTTTTTTGTGGAACGAAAAATCAGTTCCACAATCTTTGTGGAACGCTATTGAAACATTTATCTATCTGTCCTATTGCATGTTATCCTCTGCCGAAGTGATTTTGTGGAACTGTGGAACTGTTGAACCAAAAATGACCCTTAAATATTCAAATTTTTTTTTTCTCCAAAAATTACATCCTACATCCCCAGTTTCCACCCCATTTCCCAATTACCCCATTTTCAAATCAATCCCCAAATCCTCAAATCCCCAAATCCTCAAATCTCCACATCCTCAAATTAACTCATTACACCCCATTTTCAAATTTTCAAATTCCCAAATTTTCAAATTAGTATGAGCGCCAAAATCCTCCATCTAACCAAAATCGGCAAAAATCACTACTACCACCTAACTGGCTGCAACTTCTCCAGGGACGGCGTTCAATTCAAAATCGTTGGCACCGAATCCACCGGCCCCGGCATCCACGATGTAACCCACACCATAAAAAACCTAAACTCAAATACGTATGCGACCATCCCAATGCCAAAACTCATCAAAATCCTACTCGAATGTGATTAATAGCGAATTACCAAATTAACCCACAGGTCGCTGAGCCTGTCGAAGCGCCGCATTACCGCATTACCACATAAGCAGATTAGCACATTACCACATTAGCACATCATTTTCAAATTCCCAAATTTTCAAATTAAATACCACATCCCCAAATTAACAAATTACCGCATTAGCACATTACCACATTAACAAATTATCGCATTAAAAAATTATGAAAAAATCCTCCCCTCCCTCGAAAATACCCTCAAAATCCACAAACGATGCCGCATCCTAAGTAAAAGATATTTCGACAAATCCCTAAAATCAACTGATTTCGATGAAAGCCTCGCCCTTTACGACCTATCAACCCTATACCGATCCTTTGAACGCCGTTGTTACAACCTCGAATTCACCTTACGCTTCCCCCGCAAATTTGCCGAAGTATCCATCTTCAAGGAAATGGAAAACAAATCAACCCTCAATTTTAGGGCAACACAAAAAGCAGAGCGGAAAAAGAAGTTTGAAACAATCCACCGCATATCCGTTTGGTTTGGCCACACCAGCCTTAGATCAGATTATGGCTCATTCTCCTGCCAAAAGTGTGGCTACAATTTCTACCACAGCCCAAGCCGCATACTATTTGGCAAGGACGAGCAATACAACTGCGTATGCGGCGATTGCGTAAACTCCATCCTTGTGCGCGATGGACTCAAACCAGCCTTCTTTTAACATCTTCCATCACTCCCAACCCCCAAAACAGCCCAATAATCCCATCGAAATATGGTCACTGAGCCTGTGTGTGGTCACTGAGCCTGTTGAAGTGCGGTCATTGAACCTGCCGAAATGCGGTTTCTTTCAACCCTCGAATCTGTTTCTTCTTTATCTATAAACATTCTAAATTACAGCTATATGTAGCAATAGTATTTTTATTGTTTACTTTTGGTTTACTTTTCAAAACATGGTTTGAAACCTATTGTATTATCCGTTTTTAACCGTTTGTAAATGTTTTTATCGGCTAAATTATTATTAGAATGATTGGTGTCAAAATATTGCAAACCATTGAATCACAAATACAAAAGGATTACGCCAATTACAACTGGTACCGAAATAAACACAACTGGTTGTGTTTACATGGATGTTATGGGCAAGTTTAAAAAAACGCACAACAATGGACAGATGCGAAAACTGCAGAAAAAATACTTTGACAGTTCTTAATATACTATAAATTAGGAAAAATAAATTAAAATGTGGAGACCAGAACCCACTTGAAAAAACGGGGCGATACTGAAAAGCCTTTTGAGTAGGAATATAAAAATCAAAGTTATGAGTAAACAACCAACTCCTCCGAATCCAAATTGGCCAAGTAAAAATCCTGGAAAGCCTTCAGGTCCAGACAGAGGAAACAATCATCAAAAAGCTCCTTCAAAACCAACTCCACCACCAGCACCAGCTAAAAAAAAGGTAACATATGACTACGAGAAAGTTTAAAATCATTTGCAACAGACTTTCAATCGGCTTTATTTTTATTTCTGACAACAATCCACTATTCCCGAATTGCATTGTTGCAACTATTTGGCCATTTGAACGACAGGGTAATTGGACAACTGGTGACTTAGAATTAGTCGTACAAAGAACTATTACTGATATTTACAACACTGGTACTACAGACGAATTGATAAAAAACGATTTAATGGAAAGAGCGAATATAAGCATTGACTCTTGTCATAATTTTGAAATTATGTCGTACTAAAAAAAATGAAGAACAAATCTGGCAGATAGAAAACCAACACAAGGTCCGCGAGAGCCAAAGGGCTGACCACCCATAGTGACAGTAAATAAAAAAAATGGAGACCAGAAACCACTATAAAAACGGGGCGTTACTGAAAAGCCTTATGAGTAGGGAAAATATGACTTGGAAAACAATTTATGAAAAAAGCATCAAACATTCTCATTGTACTTCTATTTGCATGTAGTACTAATTTATTCTCACAAGAACTTAAATGTGGTGATTTAAGTAACGGCGTTAAACCCAAAGGAGATTATACATCATATGTCGCTAAAGACGGTGCGGTATATAAAATTGGCGACAAAATAAAAATAGGAGTCCCTTCATCAAATAAGACATTTGCATATATAACCGAAGGAGATGGATTATTGCTACCAATAACACAATTATTAGCGTCAGCAAGTGGACAAAATGCTGCGATTAAGAGAATTGACATAGGCGGTTCAAAAAGGACAGGATTTTATGCTTCAATGAGATGTAAAGGATTGACCGGATTATCAAATTATAGTATACAACTTGAAAATGCTATTGAAACTGGCGAGGTTAAATCTTTTGGTATGACAAGCGATGAAGCTTTATCAGAGCTAAAAAAGGCTAAAGACAAATTAGAACTTGGTTTAATTACTCAAACAGAATATGATTCGCTAAAGGTTGAATATAAGAAATTCATTAAGTAAAACATTAAATAACAGGTAGATTTATCAGGCAAAGAATAGAAAACTTGCCCATAACAGGCGTTTGGCACAATGGCGAGTGACGTGGTTAATTGACCATTTTACCTCTAATCAACTTTTGTGGTGTATTGACAGTTTAGTGCTCCGAAATCCGCCACTGCGCCAAGCGCCAAACCGTTATGCTTTATTATAAAAAAACGATATGCCAATATTGAATGACATAATTGATTGGGTAGAAAACAAACCTGAATTTTGGCAAGTTGCTATCGACAGACTTATTAGAAATAATAACCTTACTGACACCGATATTTCTGAATTGAAAGAAATATGTAAAACTAATGTTGGGTTATCGGATTTTGCATTTATTTCAGTTGATTTTAATGCCCTCAGAAACTTCGCTTCAAACACAACTAGTAGTGACAATATCACTATTTCTAAAGTCCATAATATTGAAAACATAAATGCGCTTGCAAGTACAAATATTCTTGAATTCTCGCCTAATGGCTTAACGGTTGTTTATGGTGATAATGGAGCTGGAAAATCAAGTTATGTAAGCGTGTTAAAACATATTTGTAACACTAGAGGAAACAAACCTAAAATAATTGGAAACCTATATAGCCCAACAACTTATAATAATGATAAAAAAGCCGAGGTTGAGTTCTCAAAGGATGGGATTAATTTTGAATCGGTTTCTTTAATTAATGGAATAGTAAATAATTTAACATTAAAAAGTGTTGATGTATTTGATGCAAATAGTGCTAATCACTATATCGAAAATGAAGATGAAATCGCTTTCATTCCGAAAGGTTTATCAATAATTGAAAAGTTTGCTTCGGGAATAAAAAAAATAGAAGAAAGCTTAAACGCTGAATTACAATCGCGCTCATTGGTAAAGTTTGATTATTTAATTCTTATAGAGATTCCAGAAAACTCAAATTCTAAAATTTTTCTTAGAAGCTTGAACTCCCAGACAACTCGTGCTGAATTAAGAGATAAATCTGAATGGAATAAAACAAAAGAAGATAGGCTTACAGAACTAAATGATTTAATAATAAAATTAAAGGCAACTGACCCGAAAACAGAACTGAAAAATAATGAAGATAAAATAGCAAGATTTAAAATTTTAAAAAACAAATTTAAAGCCCTTGAAGATATTCTTTGTGGTAATTCTCTAAATGAATATAAAACTGTAATCAATGAATATGTTAATGCAAATCAAGCATTAAAGGACTCCTCGGAAAGAGTTTTTAGCAATCTTCCCTTAAATGGTGTTGGAAATCAGTCTTGGCTAATTTTATGGGAAAGTGCAAGAAAATTTTACAATGAAAGTAAAGGACAAGAGGTCTTCCCAGAAAATGAAGGGAACTGTCCTCTGTGTTTACAAGAACTTAATAAAGAGGCAAAATTGAGATTTATCAGTTTTGAGGAATTTGTAAAAAATGACATTCAAAAGAGATGTAATTTAGCTAATGGGCAGTTCGATGTACTTTTGAATAAATTAAACACACTTTCATTTGATTTTCAGGAACAAGACCCAATTATAGCAGAACTTGACGAAATCTCTCTTAATTATTCAACAAATCAGGACAAATATATTGAAGCATTAAAAAGTCAAAAGGATTATTTAATAGGAATATTCAATGCAAAGAAGACTATTGATACTATAAATGATAAAGAGATAGAAAGTAATTCAAGAACTATTATTGAGAAGTTAATCACTGACTTGGAAGGTTCAAATGAAAAACTGAAAACACAATCAATTGATGAAGTTTTAAAACCACTTGAAACAGAGCTTAACAATTTAATTGGTGAAAAAAAGTTGTTTGAACACAGACCAAAGTTGGGTCGAGAAATTTATAGACAAAAAAAGGTTAGTCTTTTAAATTCCTGTATTGGGAAATGTAATACTAGAAGCATTACGGTATTGAGCAATGATTTGACAACCTCTTATGTAAGTCAAAGTCTTAAAGATAATTTCAAATCAGAATTGAGAAAACTTGGTTTTAACCATGTGAAAATTGAAACCGAAACGAAGGGTGCCAGAGGCAAACAATATCATTTCTTAAGACTTGATGAACCAAATTCCAATAATGTTTCACTTAAAGATATATTGAGTGAGGGGGAGCATAGATGTATTTCTCTTGCAACATTTTTATCTGAATTATCTCTCTCAGAACATAATAGTTCAATAATATTTGATGACCCTGTTTCCTCACTTGACCATAAGTGGCGTGACCGTATTGGAGGGAGAATTGTTGAAGAAGCAATTAACCGGCAAGTGATTGTTTTCACCCACGACATTACATTTCTTCTTATGTTGCAAGAACATTCAGAACGAGCAGTTGTAAATCTTGAAATTAAAAGTTTAACAAGAAAGAAAAAAGAAACAGGCATAATTGCGAGCAACCCACCTTGGGATGCAATGCCTGTAGGTAAACGAATAGGGCTATTGAAGAATGCATACCAGACACTTGAAAAAATTGAACGAACTGAAACAGAAGAAATCTACAAGGAGAAAGCTAAACCACTTTATGGTAAGCTAAGAGAGACATGGGAACGCTTTGTAGAAGAAGTAATGCTGAATGGAGCAATTCAAAGATTTGGTAGAGAAGTTCAAACACTGCGAATTAAAGCAATAATTGATTTATCTGACTCGGATTATTCAATATTAGACGACAATATGTCAAAATGTTCAAAATATTTTTGGGGACATGATAGTTCAGGAGCTTTAATTGAAAACATGCCCGATTCAAGCGAATTTTTATCTGATATTAAATTACTAGAGGATTTTATAAAATCGATAAGAGAAAGAAGGAATAAGAAAAAATAACAAAATGGATAATCTAAGTAAAATTGAAAAAGTAATCGTTGATTATATCGTATCTTCTGATAGGATTAATGATGAAACAGTTGATTCTGTATCTGAGATTATAATGAGTCAAACAATCAGTTCTAACGTTGAATCATTATTATGGATTATACTTGATAATGATGAGATTTTAAAGAATGTGGGAATTGAAATTGGATTTGATTCTAAACTTAAAGAACCAACTATTCATTTACTAGGAGTGAAAAGTAATGACGAAGACATACAAATGGAAAAATGGTTTGTCATTCAAAAAGCCAGTTATGTATTTGTAAAAATTTCAAATTTTCTATATCAACTTGAAAAGGATGGTTTTCTTGATAAAGTAGGAATACGCAAAGATTTCATTAGTAAAGAAATAAAATCAAAATTCAGAATACATGATAAGGAAAACTATTCTCAAATATTTGAATTAAAGAATAAAGATATTGTAAATCAATTTATTGATTGTTTGGGAAATAATTATGTCCCAACGTACAAACTTAGAGAATTTAAAAAAAATGGATATAAAACAACAGAGTTGCTGATATCAGAAAAAGATATTGAATTATCAAAACAGAATAACAAGATTGCGAAAATCGCATTGTACACAGCAGTATTCAGTGCAATTGCCTCGCTGATTGCAACAATTATTACCCTTTATAGTATTGGAATTCCTGCAACAATAAAAATAGATGAAAAACAAGTTAAGTCAATAATAGAATCAGTTGAGAATGGAAATGGAAGACAATTTAAAAACGATACAATACAAATAATGAAATAACAAAGCATAACAATGTATAAAAATAATAGCCGGTTCAGTAGTAAATTCAAGGGTTGTAGCTCTCTCCAACTTTTGTGTAACTTGAAAGAAAATTGCCAGCAATCGGCAACTTTTCATACTACCAAACGTAACTATTAACTCAAAATGAAAATCAAATTAAAGAAAATGAAAATAAGACAAATAAAAGCTATTGTAACTCCTAGAAATCAGAACTCTTATAAACGAATCTTATTAGAGTATTTTCATTTGGATATCAATAATTTGGCAATAGAAAAAGAATCCATAATAGACGATAAAAAAAATAATTTGATAAAAGATATTATTGAAAAATCTGATTTTTTTGTTGGTTATTATGAAAAAGAGCATGAATATGGGGAAATAGAAAGATATTTTTTTGTAAAAACAACTCCCAGAATTTTATCGCTTTTAGAAACAGGATATGGTTATAACGCAAAATATGATGTTTCAAAAGCCATGAATAATTGTTACCCCAAAACTACTAAATATAATTTTAGTAAAGATGCAAAATGGGGCATTGAATTTCCCGACAATTTACCATTGTTCACATTTGTTTTACCTAATTTTAATAAAACAATTTTTATAAACAGACAAGATTTGAATTTGTCTCCTACAAGATTAGCACTGCCATTTTATGTTATTAATATCGTATTAGCACTCCTTTTTTATTCCTTTAACATTCCTCTATATTACTATTTGTTGATTTTTTTTGTTTCTATAATTACCTTCACATTATTGGGTGCATTTGAATTGAGAAGCAATAGAACCCTAAATGAAAATAATTTCATGGAACTTATAAAGATTGTTTTCTCTAAATTAATTTTTGCAAATAAATGGTTAGGGAAAAAAGGTGATGAATAACAAAACAACATTCAAAACGCATTTGTCAAAAAAGCAGGCTATGTAAAATAAAAACTTATCATTCGCTTCAACTTCATTGTTGGTAGAATGAAAGTTTTGTTTTCTGAAATCCGCTTCTTTTCAATAATTCAAAACGTTAATATGTCATTTTCCAAAAATCATTGCCAATCCCTCCAAATGATTTTTTTTTACAATCCGCAGTTCTAAATTCCCTTCTATGCGAATCTTCTATAATATCCACAAAACTTTCAACTTGTTTTTTCAACACCCAGCCCTTCGATCGGTTTTTACCAACCCTCGAAGCGGTTGCTTCTTTATCTATAAACATTCTAAATTATAGCTATTTGTAGCAATTGTATTTTTATTGTTTACTTTTGGTTTACTTTTCAAAACATGGTTTGGAAAGTGCTATAATTATCCACTTTTAACCGGTTGTAAATGGTTATTGTCTGATAAGTTAGTATTAGATTGCTTGAAATTAAAATATTGCAAATCGCAGAACCCAGATACATAAGAAATTCTTCAGTTATAATTAATCCCAGATCTACACAATATGTTGTGTTTACAGAAATGTTGGCGGTCATTGTAGAACGACACTCAATCACAACAAAAAAGATGGTACAAATGATTCGAGACTATCAAGAAATAATAAATATAATCAGCGACAGATTTAATAACTCTTTGTCGCAGTTAGACATTATTACTTGGCTTGAGAATTTTGAAAAAACTGATTGGAAAAAAGCACTAACTGTTTTAAACAACTTTGAATACTATTCAACAAAGGACATTATCAAAGAATATGAGAATGGACTAAAAGACATAATTGACGCAGACACCTCCGATGAATTAATTTTCTTAATTCCTGTAGGAAATCTTCGTAAACGAGAGAATCAAAAAGAGGTGTATTACTTTGGGAAAAGTGGTGCGGCAATGGTTTATTACTTAAAAAAAACGCCTTCTTTTAGTCGAAATACTAAAAAACTTAAACTAATTGAAGAAGACAAATTAATTGAATTAAAAGAAAATGCCAAAATTGTAATGGTTGATGATTTTTCGGGAACTGGTGGAACTATTATAGAATATTACCAAAATATCAAAACTAAATTACCTGAAAAACATACTGCTATTGTACTTACGATTGCATTTATGGAAAAAGCCGAAGAAGTTCTAAATAAATCCAACATTCAAATAGTTGGAAATAAGAAACTTCCTGCTTTCTCTGAAAGAGGTTCTGTTTTTGGATATTATCCAAAAATGAAAGCAATTAGAGATTTTTGCTTTAAATATGGTAACAACCTCTACCCTGTAGAGAATTACAATAAGAACACTAAACACCACCCTTTGGGTTTTCTAAATACACAGGCGTTAATTGGATTTGAACACTCAATCCCAAATAATACTTTATCGATAATATGGGCTGACTGTAAAAATAAAAGCAATGATGTTTCTTGGAAGCCACTATTTCCAAGAAGGGGTAATTTAGTAATTGAACGCTCTAAAGAATTTAAACAAAACCAAAGTTATTGGGTAAGTATTGCATACAAGTTAGGGCTAAATAATGGTCTGTTTAGTGAAGAAGAAAAGTATCAAACTCAAACAATTCAATTAATTTCCATTCTTCACTTAAAAAGAAAACAAAAATCCGATTTATCAATCAGTCAATTGTTAGGAATAAATATCAATGAATACAATTCAATAATTGGTATTGGTAAAGAAAAGAAATTACTTGACAGCAATGAAGAACTAACAGAACAAGCAGTTAATATTATTGAGCAAATAAGAAAAAAGATTAAATTTCAACACAATAATCAAATCATTAATCAATTAAAAATAGAAGAAGATATAGTTTATGTACCAAAAATATTTCGGGGAAGTTCATGAGTAAGTTCAATTAGCTTTGTCAATGCAAATTGACCTCTTTGTCCCGTTTGGATTAAGGGCTATTAAAGCTACATTATACTGATTTGTGCGTACCACCTCGTTCCGCGGGCCACGCACAATTCACTTCGTGAATTGATTTCAAAAAAGAGTAATTGAATTGAAAATGGACTTTCCTCGAAATTTATATATCGAAACAGCCAACAATGAAGGGCATTCCGCAGAGTTTTTAACTACCACGTTAGGTTATATAGACAGCTTAACAGTTAAAAACTTGCCTGTTATATTTTCTCTAAAACATTTTTCATTACTCATTGGTATGGACATGAGTGATGTAATAAAAATCATTAGAAATCGTAACAATCGCTATTCATACTATCTAATCAAAAAGAAAAAAGGTGGATTTCGGAGAATTGTAGCACCATACAAAGATTTGAAATTTATGCAAAGTTGGATAAAGGAAAACATACTTGACAAAATAAACGCCAGCCAACAAGCAACAGGCTTTATTAAAGGAAGGTCCATTCTACACAATGCGAAAAATCACGAAAATAGTACCGTTATTTTAAATCTTGATTTAAGTAACTTCTTCGAAACAATAACAGAAAAAAGGATTTATGGTATTTTTAGTTCATTAGGTTATTCCAAAAATTTAGCTGTTGAATTTGCTAAAATTTGTTCCGCTCAAATGCCAAAAGACAAGTTTGATTCAATGCCACCTGAAAAACAAGAGTATTTCAGTGAAATATATCAACTGAAAGAATCTGTTTTGGTACAGGGAGCTCCTACAAGTCCAAACTTATCTAATTTAGTGTGTAGAAGATTAGATTTGAGATTTTCAAAACTCGCAAATAAGTTAGGTGTAAATTACTCAAGATACGCTGATGACATAACTTTTTCAGGTAACGAAAACAATTTGCCAAGTATAGGTATTTTAAAAAAAATAATTGAGGATGAGGATTTCAAAATTAATTGGGACAAGGTAGGTAAATACAAACAGGGACAGCGACAAATTGTAACAGGGCTGCTGATAGATGGAAAAGTAAGAGTTCCTAAAAAATTCAAAAAAGAAATATACAGACACTTACATTTTTGCTCTAAATACGGTGCATTTTCTCACTTTCAAAGAATTTGTCCAGACAAAAGATATAGGAAGGAATGGTTATTAGGAAAAATCTATTTTGTATTTGCGATAGAACCTGTCGAAGCAAAAAAAATGCTTGAAATAGCGAACAACATAAATTGGGAGATTTAAAAACCTCACTTCAAAAAATGAATCAACAGAGAATAAACGATAGAAAACAACGAACCGCCAACAGGCGTTTCGCAAAAAAGCGGGTTCAGAGGTTAATTGAACATTCTACCTCGTATCAAATTTTGTGCTGGGTTGACTGTTTAGTGCTTCGAAATCTAACTCTTCGCCAAGCGCCAAACCATCCCCACCACCCACCCCCTCAACCAAAACACAACACTAATTGAAGCAAACAACTCCATCCACAAGAACAAAAGAAACTAAAACAATATAATGATCACAGGAGAAGTAAAAAATAAGATTGACGGAATTTGGAATACGTTTTTTAGCGCAGGAATATCTTCACCGCTCACAGTATTAGAGCAAATGACATACCTGTTCTTTATCAAATTATTGGACGACAGCCAGATAAAGAAAGAAGCCAACGCCAAAATGTTTGACGTGGAAGTAAAAGACCCTGTTTTTAAAACCGGGACATGGTTAAACCCGGAAACGAACAAGGAAGTGCCATATAGTAATTTGCGTTGGGGTAACTTCAAAAACTTCGATACAACCACCATGTTGAGCACCGTCCGCAACGATGTATTTGTGTTTATCAAAAACATAAGTTCGGGCAAGGACAGTTCTTTCAGCCGTTTTATGAAGGATACCATTTTCATGATTCCCAACGAACGTACTTTATCAAAGATTGTGGATGGCATTTCCGATCTGGATCTCACCGATAAGGATTCAATGGGCGACGTGTACGAGTATATCCTCGGCAAAATGGCTGCCAGTGGCACCAACGGGCAATTCCGTACCCCACGCCACATCATCCGCATGATGATATACATGCTTAAACCAACCCTGAAAGATGTGCTTTGCGACCCAGCCATGGGTTCCGCTGGTTTTATTGTCGAAGCAGCCAAATATATGTCGGAGCATTATCATACCGATATGCTCAAAAAGGAACACGGCGAACATTACCGCAACACCATGTTTTATGGTTTTGATACTGACACAACCATGCTGCGTATTGGCGCAATGAATATGATGCTTCACGGTGTGGATAACCCGAATATCGAATGGCAGGATAGTTTGTCCGACGACAATAAGGATAAAGCAAAATACACCAAAGTATTTGCCAACCCTCCGTTTAAAGGCAGTCTCGACCACGGTTCGGTTGAAAAAAGCCTGCTCACCGTTGCCAAAACCAAGCAAACCGAACTGCTGTTTATCAGCCTCTTCCTTCGTGTTTTAAAACTGGGTGGCCGCTGTGCATCTATTGTCCCTGATGGCGTTTTGTTTGGAGGCAACAACGCCCCTTTATCCGTCCGTAAGGAACTGATTGAAAACCAAAAGCTCGAAGCCGTAATTTCCATGCCTTCCGGTGTGTTTAAGCCTTATGCCGGAGTTTCTACAGCCATTTTGATATTTACCAAAACCAATTCCGGTGGCACGGATAAAGTCTGGTTCTACGATATGAAAGCCGATGGATATTCCCTGGACGACAAACGAAACGAAATCCCCGACAACGATATTCCCGATATTATTGCCCGTTTCAATAACCTGGAAGCCGAAACCAGCCGCACCCGGCAAGACCAGTCTTTCTTTGTGCCCAAAGCCGAGCTTGTAGAAAACGACTACGACCTTTCACTGAATAAATACAAAAAAGTGGATCGCGTGGTAGTTGAATTTGAGAAACCTGAAGTAATCATTGCACGAATTAAGACTTTGCAAAGTGAGATTGATAAGGCGATTACTCAATATGAATCTTTAAATTAATATGAAAGTAAAAAAATGAAATACCATAGTTTTCAAGAAGTTGTTTATTTTCAAGAAGGACCTGGAGTTAGAAATTGGCAATTTAGACCAAATGGTGTTAAATTGATAAATATCAGAAATATTGTTGATAATAATATTGATTTATCAAATACATTTAACTTCTTATCTGAGGAAGAAGTCGAATCTAAATATAAACACTTCTTGTGTAATGAAGGAGATTATTTAATGGCAAGCTCAGGTGTTACATGGGGGAAAATTGCAATTGTAAAAAATGAACACTTACCTTTATGTTTGAACACAAGTATAATTCGTCTAGTTTCTATTGATGAAGGAGTCCTTAATAAAAAATATTTATATCACTTTATTACTTCATATAGTTTTACAAGTCAAATTGAAAAACTAATAACAGGTTCAGCTCAACCCAATTTTGGTCCTTCTCATTTAAGAAAAGTAAAAATTCCAGTTCCCGCTCTCCCCATCCAACACCAAATCGTTTCCGAATTAGATACCCTGATCGATATTATCACCAAAAAGAAACAACAACTTGCCGACTTAGACACACTGGCACAAGCCACTTTCTACGATATGTTTGGCGACCCTGTGAATAATGAGAAAGGTTGGGAAGTAAAACCACTAAACAAAATAACAAAAGTTGGCACAGGTGGTACACCAAGCAGGACTAGAGAACAGGAGTTTTACAATGGCAATATAAATTGGGCTAAAACAACAGAAGTAAATGGCAATTACATATTAGATACAGAGGAAAAAATAACAGATTTAGCGTTAGCTGAATCAAATTGTAAAGTTTTTCCAATTGGGACGATATTGTTAGCTATGTATGGTCAAGGTAAAACAAGAGGAAATGTTGGCTTTTTGAAAATAAAAGCAGCAACAAATCAAGCTTGTGCAGCGATACCGCCTAATGAGGAAATGAACCAAGTTTTCTTGTTTGAACATTTAAAAACCTTGTACTTATATCTAAGGGGACTTGCAAGGGGAGGTAATCAAGAAAACCTCAATCTTAATATTGTTGGAAATATTAAAATCATACTTCCTCCAAAATTCCTACAGTCTTTTTTTTCCGAAAAAATCGAATCAATAGAAAAGCAAAAACAACTTATCAACCAGTCAATTGCCGATGTTCAGCAGCTTTTTGATTATACAATGGATAAATACTTTAATTGAAAATTGGACTACATAACAGCATAAATTTGATTATTATAAAACTCAACTTTTGAAACTATGTCTGAATCCCCGCTCACAAACACCCTTGAAATAAAGCCCATAAAGGATTTGATCGTTTTGAACCATAAAAATGAACCCATTTATAAATTCAATGTTCCATCATATCAACGTGGCTATAAATGGGGGATCGATGAAGTAAAGTACCTGTTGACCGATATTTGGGAGTTTGAGGAAAACAAAGAGAAACGCTCCAATGAAATTTACTGTCTCCAACCCATTGTGGTTAAAGAAAAGAATGGTGTTTTTGAACTCATTGACGGTCAACAGAGGTTAACAACCATTTTTCTGATTTTATCCTATCTTGACATGGGTAGTTTCGATCTGAATTATGCAACCCGAAACAAAAGTGGCGATTTTTTGAACGCTCTTAAAACATCAAAAACTTTTTCTGAGTCTGACAAGCTCGATAATGTAGATTACTGGCATATATGCAGTGCTTGGGAAACCATCAACAACTGGATGAAAAAAATGGAGGCCAGAACAGATTTCTCGTCCTGTTTTAAGCAATGCTTTCTTGAAAAAGTAAAAGTGATATGGTATCAGGTGGAAGAAACTACCGAATCCCGCGAAATCTATTCTCGTTTGAATGTTGGTAAAATTCCGCTTACCAACGCCGAACTCATCAAAGCATTAATCCTTTCGAAAGAGGCCAAAAACTACCAGAAAGATAAAATTGCTTTGATGTGGGACAGGATTGAAGCAGCTTTGCAAGACGATAAATTGTGGTGTTTCCTTATCAATACCGAAGAGGCAAGCTATAAATTGGAAACCAGAATCGATTTTTTACTCGACTTGATCACCAACAAGCCTGAGGAAAAGAAAAAGGATGAAAGGGAAAAGTACTATTCGTTCAATAAATTCCAGGCCATTCACAATCCCAATTCCGAAGAAATTGATAAAAAATACTGGAAAGAACTGGAGATCAAATCCATTTATCAAGCGTGGTCAAAAGTCGAGGATGTGTTTCAAATGATAACCGATTGGTATGATGATGGTAAGATTTATCATTATGTGGGTTATTACATTTATTTCTCATTAAGTCCCAAAAATATACATCCTGTCCAGTTTTTGTATGATTCGTACAGAAAAACAACCAAAACCGGATTTATTGAACAAATAAAACAGCAAATAATTAAAGATTTGAATCTTGATAAAAATTCCGTGATTCAGGGTTTGTTAGCCGAAATTGAAAAATTGCAATTGGAAACTCCAATTAACCATGTTGAGGTTGGATTGAAAAAAGACAATGTTGGGGGGATTATTGAAAACTATTTGGAACAACAAAAATACAAGAACACAGATAGGCTGACCCTAAGGAAACTACTGCTATTGTTCAATATACTTACAGTAATGCAGAACCAGAGGAAATTGGAGGAGAAAAACGGGAGACAAACCCTTCAGACTTTGGGCAATATATTTCCTTTCGATTTGTTCAAAAAAGAAAATGGCTGGGATATTGAACACGTTCACTCGCAAACAGATAAAAATATTGTAAAGAAAGATGAACAAGCCGAGTGGCTTTTCAATTCATATAATGATGTTGAGAATGAAAAAACTTTTCTAATTGATTTGTTTGAACTTTCTTCAATTTTGGATTTAAAGGACGACAACCTCGTTCGAACCCAAATTGGGGCAATAATCGACAATTTGCACCCAACCAAGTTTGAAGAAAACAAGATGAAGTTCTCGACAAAAGTAGAAGATAGCATTTCGGACAAGGATTCGCTTTTCAACCTTACCCTGCTCGATTGCGGAACAAATCGCTCCTATCAAAATGCATTGTACCCTTCAAAAAGAAGAATTTTGTTGAATAGGGACAAGGAAGGACAATTTGTTCCAATATGCACCAAAAACCTGTTTCAGAAATATTATACCTCCAAGTCAGTTAAAATTTCATCTTGGTCAGACACTGATGCTCTGGGCTATAAAAACTCTATGGTAAATCTGTTCACGAATATGTTAATTGAAAAATTATGAGCTCAGCTACCTATCATTCGCTTAAATCATTAATCGAGACCTATTCGGGCGGTATCGAAATACCCATTCTTCAACGCGACTATGCCCAAGGCAGAAACAAAAGGCAAAGTATAAGGAGTGAATTTTTAGACAACTTAATTGAATGTTTGAACAAGGAATCAGCCGGACAAAATTCGACCCTGGTTTTGGATTTTATCTATGGATACTCTGAATCGGAAAAAGAATCTAGCAAATTCATTCCACTGGATGGGCAGCAACGCTTGACAACATTGTTCCTTTTACACTTCTACTGTTATCAGTCTTCGGAGAATGGTTTCTTTGCAAATAATCAGGTGCTTTCCTACAATACCAGGGTATCCTCACGCAAGTTTTGTTCGAAGTTGGTGGATGAAGGAACAAGATTAATACGAAATGGAAAGTTCGTCAATCAGATCAAGAATGCCTCGTGGTTCTCGAATTCGTGGATAAAGGACCCAACCGTAAAAGGCATGTTGGTTATGCTGGATGATTTAGACAAGCGTTTGAGCCAAAAAGATTTGGCCAAATACTGGAAACGATTAACAGAAGACCATTGCATCCAGTTTTTGGTCAAGGATATCAACGACAAAGACAATTATATTTCGCCCGACAATTTGTATATAAAAATGAACGCAAGGGGAAAGCCCTTGTCGGAATTCGAGAATTTCAAATCGTTCATTGATGCGCTCGTTCAGAAAGAGTGCCCCGAGATCTATGCGGATTGGATATGCAGAATAGACCATTTATGGACTGATTTGTTTTGGAAGCATAGAAACACAACAGATAAAAATCCGGAAGAAATAGGTGATGAATTCATGCGTTTTTTCAAAAGCATGCTTTACGACAAGTTGTTGCTTTTAGGCGAAAAAAGTTTTATCGAGTTATTGCCCGAGGTTCTTGACGATTCATTAGTGAGTTTCTATGAATTGTACAACAAAGAAGAAGACACCCTTAAGAAGGGTTCCAAAATATACATAGAATTGATCAAACAATTATCAAATTATGATCTGATACCGAATTTGATTTACAAGAATCTTAAATTGTTTGATGCGGAACTTTTAAAAAGGAATTATAACATCTTGAACAGGATCGCTGACAGCTTTGACGAGGTCATTGAAAAGACTCAACCTCTATCATTCAATATTTCAAATCAGCAATCGGAAAAAAACGAACCCTTTGAGAGGAATATTTTCCAAAGTATAATTACTGGTCGCACCACATTTCAAAACCGGCTTTTGTTTTACACTCTGTGTGAAATATTGTTGAAAAAATGTTCGCTGAATGAAACGTACGAGAAACTTCGAACAGTTAGAAACCTCATTGAAAACAGGACATACAATAATGTAAATGAATATGTTGAAGGAATAAAAGCGATTAACGAAATCGTGTTGTTCGACAATGTTTTGGTTTCCTTAGCTGATGAATCAAACCTAATTAGACATTTTGAAAAGGTACAAATTGAGGAAGAAAGGAATAAAGCCAGAATACTTCTGTCACCAAATGGCGTTCAATGGCGTGATCCAATTAACAATGCAGAGAACAACGATTATCTGTTAGGGCAGATTTCATATTTGTTTAGCTTCGCTGAAATAGAAGACTATAACTTTCCCACCAATAGTAATCTGGAATTATTTGAAAAATACCTCCAAGTCTCTACGAAAGTATTTGATTATAACAAGGAGAACAATTCCACATATTATTTACAAAGAGCTCTGTTGTGTTTTGGCAACTATTTAATAAGTTTTGGAGGTAAAAGGTGGTGTTTCTTGAATACAAATAAAGAACGTGATACCACTTTCAAAAAGCTATTATTGAGTGCTGATAAACGCATATTATTTAAACAATTGCTTGATGACCTAAATCCAGATGAAAGCATACATGACCAATTGAGTAAGATAATTCATCGCGACAAACCAATCGCCATTACGGATTGGAGAAAGCAGATCATAGATAGCGATTTCATCTTAAAAAACATCGGCAATTATAAGCTTTTGGAAATTAATGATGAAGAAAACCAGATTATTCACCTCATAACTGGAAATAATAATGGTTGGAGACATTCAGAACTAAACACATTTGATCTCTATCTTAGATCTTTAAACAACAAGAATGATTTAAATTTTGATGGAAATAAATGGAAATTAGATTATTATCATTCTTCTTCCAATATTATATCTTGTATGGTATTTAATAATCTAGAGAATTCCAATAAAATAGCCATAGATATACACTATGAAAACTATATTGAAATTGGTTGTAAATTTCGGGTTTCACTATTTTGTCGTAATGTTTATAACCAGGAAAGAATGAAAGTTTTGGAGGAGTATTTTAAAGATAAATTGACAGACTTTACTTGGGTGGAAAATGATTTTTTCAGATATGAGAAATTTTATGATGATGTTAATTTTTGTATTAATGATATTCAGAAACTTGTGAATTGAGTATGATACGAAACTTCGATTTCCTCAAGGACAACCACGACTTTACAAAGCTCTACCAGTTTTGCAATTCGGCCGAAATTAATCAGTTGTCTAACCCCAATACATCGGCACTCAGCAGCCGCTTGGCATTGGAGTACCTGGTAAAGTCGGTTTACCTTATCCGGCAAATCGAATTCAGCGAAAAAGCTTCTTTGTTCGAGTTGGTCGATGGCGAAGAGTTCAAAGCATTTGTGGGCGATGATAAGCTTATGATGGCATTGCATTATATCCGCAAAGCCGGGAATAATGCAGCTCACAAGGCTGACGTATCAAAGAAAGAATCCTTTTTCTGTTTACTAAACTTGCATACGTTTGTAGGGGCGGTAATGACAAAGCTGGAGGTTATTGATAGCTATCCACCCTTTGATAAGGAATTGCTGGGTTCCAAACCCGAAGTGTACATCGCCCCGCCGGCCAAAGCAGAGCCAAACGAGGAAATTTTAGGCAAATACGAAGGCAAACTGGATGAAAAAGACACGCTAAATGTCAAAAATCCCGAATACTTTACCGAAGCCGAAACCCGCAGGTTTTATATTGATCAGCAATTGCGCGAAGCAGGTTGGGAAGTGCTGGCAGTTGAAAACAACGTAGTACCAGGAAAAGCAGGGATTGAAATCCATGTAAAAGGGATGCCGAACAACAAAGAGGAAGGATTTTGCGATTATGTGTTGTACGGTAAGGATGGGAACCCGGTGGCATTGGTAGAAGCTAAAAAGACCAGTGTTTCACCCATAAAAGGCAAGCACCAGGCTACCTTGTATGCCGATTGCCTTGAAAAACAATACGGAATCCGCCCCATAATTTATTATACCAATGGCTACGATTTAAACATCATTGATGGATTGGGTTATCCAAACAGAAGATTATTGGGTTTCCACACCAGTTCGGAACTTGAATTGCTGCTTCAGCGTAAAAGCAGGAAAGATATAAGCGATTTCAAGGTTGATGAAAACATTGCTGGACGGCACTATCAGAAAACTGCCGTTACAGCAGTTTGTGAGCATTTCAACACCAAACACCGCAAAGCATTATTAGTAATGGCTACCGGCACAGGCAAAACCCGTGTATCTATTTCACTGGTCGAATTGCTGATGCGCAACAACTGGATTAAAAACGTCCTTTTCCTTGCGGACCGCACCGCCCTGGTTAGTCAGGCCAAACGTAACTTTGCCAAATTGCTTCCGCATGTACCCGTTTGTGTGTTGTCCGAAAACGATGCTGAGAAGGATATAAACGCCCGTATCATGTTCTCCACCTATCAGACCATGATAAACTACATTGATAAGGATACTAAGGACTTTTCAATTGGCAGGTTCGATTTGATTATTATTGATGAAGCTCACCGTTCCATCTTTGGAAAATACACGGCCATATTCGATTACTTCGATTCATTGTTGGTTGGTCTCACTGCCACACCACGCAGCGAGGTTGATAGAAGCACTTACGAAATGTTTGAAATGGAACAGGGTGTCCCCAATTTCGATTATGAACTGGAAGAAGCAGTAGCCGACGGATTTTTGGTTAACTACAAAGGCATTATCCGCCACTCAAAACACATTCGCACAGGTATTAAATACAACGATCTCAGTGCCGGTGAAAAAGAACAGCTCGAAAAAGTATGGGCCTATGAAGCAGCAAGGCGAGCCCTGGATGGGTCTGAAAATAAAAGGGATATTCGTGGAGAGGAAATGTTTAAATACATTTTCAATACAGACACCATTGATAAAGTACTTCAGGACTTAATGACCAATGGGTTGAAAGTTCAGAGTGGCGAACGGATTGGTAAGTCTGTCGTCTTTGCTTATAATCACCTTCACGCAGAACAGATTACTGAGAGGTTCAAAACGCTTTACCCACAATACGGAGCTGAGTATTGCGTATTGATCGACAACTATGTAACTTATGCTCACGACCTGATCGAACGCTTCGAAATACGCGACAAAGACCCTCAGATTGCTATTTCAGTGGATATGCTGGATACTGGAATAGATGTCCCCGACATATTGAACCTGGTATTTTTCAAAATCGTTCGGTCAAAAATCAAGTTCCTCCAAATGATAGGTCGGGGCACACGCTTGTCGGAGGGTATATATGGAGAGGATCAGGACAAAAAGGAATTCTACATATTCGATTATTGTGAGAATTTCGACTACTTCGGAAAGAATCCAAACGGATCAGTAGCAATTCCAACGCAATCACTTACAGAGAAAATCTTCAATATTAAAGCAGATCTGGCATTTGAACTCCAGGCTCTCAAATTCCAGGAAGATGATTTTGCACGGGAATATCATTTGCGAACTAAGGATGAACTCCGGTTACAAATAGCCGATCTCAATACCCACCGGATCGATGTCCGCAAAAACCTTCATTATATAGACAAGTATAAGCTTGAAAGCGTTTGGCAATACGTTTCGCTTTTGGATATACTCGAAATTAAAAACCATATAACCTCACTTCTTACACCCTCCCAGGAAGATGAAAATGCCAAGAAATTCGACTTCCTGGTATTGATTATACAAATGTCGTTGCTCATTGATACTGATTCCACCAATACCAAACAGAAAATTGTAACCATTGCACAGCTCTTACAGGATAAAACCACCATTCCACAGGTCAAAGAAAAGATTGAAGTCATAAAGGAATTACAAACAGAAAACTTCTGGACAAATCTATCCTTGTCACATCTTGAAAGGATAAGGCTAGAAATAAGGGACATAATGAAGTTTCTGAAGGGTGACAAAAAAGCTACTTTTGATGTAAACATCGAGGATGAGATTGTTGACGGTGGCGAAGCCAAAGGGATTGTAGTACTAACAACCTACAAGCAGCGTGTAATTGATTACCTGGCCAGTAACCTGGCTTCCAATACTGCTATTCAAAAAATCCTGAAAATTGAAAAGCTGGAACACAAGGACATTGTAGAACTGGAAAACATACTTTGGAAGGAACTTGGCACAAAAGAGGAATACGACAAATACACTCAGAACAGGTTTGTTGAAGGGAATGTAGCCGTCTTTATCCGTTCCATGATTGGCGTTGACAGGGAAATTGCAGTAGATAAATTCAGTCACTTTCTATCCGATAATCAGCTCAACTCCCAGCAACAGGAATACGTAAAAACCATTATCAACTACGTTTGCGAGAATGGCGACATCACCCGCGAAGTCATAGCCAACGAATCCCCCTTCGATGCCTTCGACTGGCTCAATGTATTTGGCAACAATGTCAATGTCATCCCAAAATATGTGGACGAACTGCATGGAGCGGTAGTTGCTTAAAGAATCTCTATTCAAGCCACCTCGCTGCCGCACGTTTGTAAACTATTGAAGTCAAAAAGTTTTTTTAAAAGATCTTGGACAAAACCGAGTTATATAAAAGTTTAGAGTGGTTACAATTCATGTCGAAATAATTTTAATTGATTTATGGCACTAATCAACTGTCCGGAATGCAATAAACAAATCTCTGATCAAGCTCCTGCTTGTATTAATTGTGGCTTTCCACTTATTCAACCTAAATCATTGGATCGCACTCAAATTCTTTCAACAGACCAACAGCGTGTCCAATCTCAGGATATATCCAACAAAGAAATCGTAGTTGCATTAGCTACAAAAAAGAGTGAAGGGCTCGCCTTTATCTTTACATTTTTCTTTGGCCCATTTGGCTTATTCTATGTAAGTGAAAAGAAAGCTTTGATTGTTATTGCTATTGCAATAGTTGTGTTCCTTTTTTCGCTTTCTGTCGATAATACGGCATTAGTTTATTGGGGATTTTCCCTTTCCCTTTGGCTGGTTAGTATTGTAATTGCCATGGCAACTGTAACTGAATATAATGAAACAATTTCATTAGGCCTCTTAGGTGTTAACACTGATAAATCGGTAGCACCCTCTAATCAAAATATTGAAAAATCTACAGACTCAATACAGGAATTACATCGTCAAATAATTTCTTCACACGGTAGTCCATTAATTGAAAACCCTCTAAAGGAATCCATATTAGGTATCATTCATGAAATCTGTGATGATAAAGCAGCATGTTATTTCTTATTAAAGGAATACAAGTTCAGATACAATTGTGATTTGGTAGAAGATTTAAAGAAAGTGTCAGATTCAAATGATACTTTTAAACGGTATCTTAAACCGTTTATTTTTTTTGAATTTGTATCCAAGGATTTTCCACATAATAGGATTTAGGCTTTCAAAAAGTGATTGGGAGGGCTTAAAGGTTGGGTACTAAATTTTAATTTATAAATACAGCTTTTCACTTCGAAAAATCAGCGCTAGAGTGCCTTCTCCACCGATGGCACGCGTTTGTAATGAGTGTTTGTTGAATTTCATTTCTTTCTCATTTTTTTCCTTATATGTGCTTTTAAAGTAATTATGTAATTTTGTCATTCACTAAAAAACAACTTATTATGGTAAAAGCAGGTTTTGATTTCACTCCTTGGGCAGATGCTCATACTAGAATAATGTATATTCCAATCAATAAAGGAATAGAAATAATTGGGGGTGTTAATTTTAACACTCAAAAAACATTGAGTTTTGGCTATATACGTCGCACAATCGGTAGAGATACTCCAAATAACAACTATCACCTAACGCCACCTTTTGAAGCTATTGCAGGCTGGCCTGGCACCTGGGAATTTGTGGTTAATTATCGCGTTCGCTGCGAAAATCATGGTATGGTTTCCGCAAAAAATGTTGCTTATTCTGATCTAATCGCTAGTGGTTTTGTAACTTCCGGGTGGTCGCTAATTCCTCATTTTATTAACACTCACCACGATCAAGGAATAGATTTTTTTAAACCTATCCCCCAATCTATACTTTCCGATTATCTACCACCCCTTGATGCAGAAGACAATCCGATTTTTAACGAAGGCATAGCTCTAATGCTTCCTCAAATTATTCTCAACTGGATTGATGCAACCATTGCTGAAGCAAAAGGATTAATTTAGCTTAAGCCATTCATCCTATCTTTTATCCCTCCAACCCTTCGAGCGGTTTTCACCAACCCTCGAAGCGGTTGCTTTTCACCCATTTTCAAATTATTCCCACATCCCCAAATTTTCACATCCTCTCATTATCTCATTATCTCATTACCTCATTACCACATTATCGCATTACCGCATTATCACATTAACCAATTTTCAAATTATAAAAAAGATTACCTTCCCGCCAAAACTCTGATTAAAATCTAATCAATGTGCAGTCGGTACATCCTCGCCAATACACTACCCCAAATCGAAACTCTTTTCGGTTTGCCATCGCAGGACATAGAACTTTCCCCCAACTACAACATCAGCCCCGGTCAGTATGCACCAGTCATCACCAATGAAAGCCCCTACCAACTCCAACTCTTCAAATTTGGCCTAACCCCATTCTGGGCAAAATCCGCGATGAATCTCTTCAATGCCCGGGCCGAAGGCGATTCCAACCCATCCGACGACCCCAAAATACATGGGGCAATGGGCATAATCCAAAAGAAAGCTTTCCGCAAACCAATCCGTTCCCAGCGTTGCCTGGTAATAGCAACAGCATTCATAGCCGGGCCAAAGGACGTTGGCCTTTCAAAGCCCTACCTCATTTATCTCCAAAAACACAAAAACCCATTTGCTTTTGCCGGAATCTGGGACACATGGATAAACCCGGCAACATTACAAAAGGAATACACCTTTGCCATAATCACAACAACAGCAAATACGCTGCTTCAGAAAATTGGCCAGCACCGTATGCCTGTTATCCTTTCCGATGGTCAGGCCAAACGTTGGATAAATTCCAACA